>PFBB01000034.1:3563-13274 GCA_002773475.1 Candidatus Harrisonbacteria bacterium CG10_big_fil_rev_8_21_14_0_10_44_23 | reverse complement strand
CTCACTAGAAATCGCCAACGCACTAGAAAAGCTTGAGGTTCCATTCATTATCGAATCAGACCAAAATATCTTTGAAGACTCCGACATCCAAAGATTTATTTCTTTACTACAAGCTATTAACTCCCTTGGCTCCACTGAGCTATTGGCTCGTGCTCTTCATGCCGAGTTTCTCAATATCGATCCTTTCGACATTTACAAAATCATTAGCCACACCAAGCGATACAATGAGAAGACCGGCGAGAGAAAGAGCCTTTTTGACGCGATTCAGACAAGGGAGATTTTAGAAGAAATTGATTGCACCTCCAAAGACCAGATTTACTCTACCTACCAAAAGCTAGCCAAATGGAAAAAACAGGCCGAATTTCAAAACCTTACCGAAGTTTTTGAATCAGTCAGCAAAGAGAGTGGATTTTTAGAATATTTGCTCCAGAAAGAAAATTCAGTCGAAAAATTAGAAAAGCTTACCGCCCTTTTTGACGAGGCCAAAACTCTCGTCGCCAACAATCATAAATACAAACTACGTCAGTTTATTGATTATTTGGCACTCTTAGACCAACACGATATTTTAGTAAAAAAACCAATTTCTACCAGAGACCTAAATAAGGTTCGCCTGATGACAGCACATAAATCAAAAGGGCAAGAATTTGATTTTGTACATATTGCTGGAGTTTATGATGGCCACTGGGGCGGGCGCCGCCGTTCGGAGAAACTTCCTCTGCCTTCTCGCGTGTTGAGTCTTTTTAACGTTAACACTCAACAATTCAAACACTCACAACCCTCCGCCCTAGACGAGGAAAGAAATCTATTTTATGTCGCCATAACCAGAGCCCGACGGGAGATTGTTGTCAGCTATGCCAACGCCAACGCTGACGGAAAAGAGCAGATCCCTAGCCGATTTATTGGAGAGATAAACCAAAAATACTTAAAAGAATTAACCACCGAAAAATACGAAAGTGAATTTAGTCAACAAATCGATAAACTACTCAGTCCCGCCAAAACCAATGGACCATCGGTAAGCGACAAGGCCTTCCTCCGCGAAGTATTTTTAATTCGAGGACTATCCGCCACTAGCCTAAACAATTACCTAAAGTGTCCCTGGGAGTATTTTTTCAAAAATCTAGTTCGAATACCGCAATCAAAGAACAAGCACATGATGTATGGCACTGCCGTCCATGCCGTACTAGATGAAACCATGAAAAAAGTTAATGCCGAAGAAAAACCATCCGAAGAATTCCTGCTTAAAACTTTTGAATCAGCGCTTAAAAAAGAGCCACTCCAAGAAAACGATTTTCAAGAAGCCCTCGAGAAGGGGATGCAAGCACTTAAAGGATATTTCAAACAATATTCCGGAATGTGGAAAAAATGCCTAACCGAATACAAAGTTTCCGGCATTGCGCTCAAGCTCGATAAAGACGAAATTCTACTTAATGGCAAGTTGGATAAAGTTGAGCTGGGAGGTGGCGGGGAGTTTTTAAGTGTTGTCGACTACAAAACTGGCAAACCAAAAACCCGCAACGACATTATGGGCAAAACCAAAACCTCCACTGGCGACTATTATCGACAACTAGTTTTTTATGCCCTGCTTCTCTCTTCGACTCAAAGCCCAAAGCTAAAAGCGGAAAGCTCTTTTGTCCTTGATTTTATCGAGCCCGATGAAAAAAAGCGCTATCACCTTGAAGAATTTAAAATCGCTCCTGAAGAAGTAGCAGATCTAGAAAAAGAAGTATTGAGGGTTGCCCAAGAGATATTAAACCTAGATTTTTGGGACAAGAATTGCGATAAAAAAGATTGCCAGTATTGCCAATTAGCAAAAACTATTCAGGTTGCCAAAACCTCATAAATACAGTATTAAGAATAAGCACAAATTCGTGCAGGAGGTCTTTGTGTGAAGAAGGTCAAACTCAGCCTGAGCGATTGGCTGATCATCGCCAGCATCCTTCTTGCTCTCTGTGGCTCCTTCGAGCCGCTGAGCGAGAACCAGTGGGCGATTCTACCCTGGTAGGTGAAGGAAGGAACAGTGAAACCCCACATCCAAGAAGCGGCTGACGGGTATAACTCTCTCGATCGCGAACAGATGAACTCGGCCCTAAATAAGTTCATCTTAGAGCTTTTCGCAATCATCGCTGACGCGGCGAAAGAGGCAATCTCCACTCAATCTGTCCTCGCCGCGTTCAAGTTGGCGGACGATGAGTGGAGAGAGTTTGCTCGGCTGGTTGGGCAAGACGAAGAGCTTTTCGAAAACCGGATTCTTCCGAGCCTCCGCCCCGATTACGTTGAGGTGCGAAAACGCCTTCAGGCGCTCAATCAGCGCGAGCTCTACGAAACCCGACTGGACCGCCTTCGCTGTTCCAGTCACCGCAGGCGGCACTAACCATGTGCCCGCCCCCCCCAACCCTCGCACTTTGCCACGGCAAAGTGCGAGGGTTTTGAATTTTTAAATATCTCCGCAGCGTCTCCAATTCACCCTCTTGGGTCTACGCCCATTTTTAATCTTCTGAAAGCCGTCATTAAGAGAGAGGTATCAATTTTTTGAAATTGTAGCTATAGTGGGGAAATGAACCCAGATACAAATTTCTCCGATCTCGGGATTTCTCCCGCGATTTTAAATGTTTTAGAAAAATTAAGTTTTAAAACCCCTACTCCAATTCAGGCCAAAGCCATTCCTGCGGCGATTGAGGGCAAGGACTTAATGGGTATAGCACAAACTGGCACCGGCAAGACCCTAGCCTTCGGCATACCAATGGTTCAATTTGCTCTCAAGGGAGCCGGCAAGGGCTTGATAGTTTTGCCAACTCGAGAGCTGGCCCTACAGGTATTTGAAGCGCTATCGAAAATTGGGTCTTCTCTGGGATTGAAGTGCGCGGTCTTAATCGGCGGGGAGAAAATTCAACGCCAGATCCGTACCTTACGGCAAAATCCCCACATCATTATTGGCACCCCCGGAAGAATAATAGACCATCTAGGGCAGAAAACCCTGCAATTAGATAAGAGCAAGATGTTGGTCTTAGATGAAGCCGATAGAATGCTAGATATGGGTTTTGCTCCTCAACTAAAAAAAATTCTCGAATGCATACCAAAAGAGCGGCAAACTATGTTATTTTCCGCCACGATGCCAGAAGCCATAATCCGCATCGCCAAAAGCTACATGCAACTTCCAGTGCGAGTAGAAATTGCTCCACCGGGAACAGCGGTTAAAAAAATCACCCAAGAACTGTTTTTTGTCAGCAAGCAAGATAAGCCCCGCCTTTTAGATAAAATCCTGAACGAATATCGGGGCTCAGTCCTAATTTTTATCCGAACTAAATATGGAGTTAAGAAAATAGTGAAAGCGATTAGGGGATTTGGGCACAGCGCCGCCGAGATCCATTCTAATCGCTCCCTCAATCAACGCCGAGAAGCCTTAGAAGGATTTAAGAACGGAAAGTATCGGGTATTAGTGGCCACCGATATCGCCGCTCGCGGTATAGACGTACAAGGTATTACCCTAGTCTTAAACTACGATCTACCCACCAACGCCCAAGACTATGTCCACCGCATCGGCCGCACCGGTCGTGCTGGCGAACCCGGTCATGCCATCGCCTTTGCCACCCCAGAACAAAAACGCGACGTGCGAGAAATAGAACAACTTATGCGTATGACCCTATCGCAGTCTAAGCTACCCGAGCTCCCACCCGCAAAAACCCCACACTTTGATCAACCTAATCAATCTAGGGGCCGTCGCCAAGGAAGTTCTTTTCACGGACGTAATTCATCTAGCCGATCAAGGCGCACTAGCCGAGGCGGTAGATCTCGCCGCGCCACTAGGTAGTTGCCAGCCCGCAGACACCGCACACAGGGCGGATGGGTCGCCATTGTTAAAATCGACTGTGATAATATTTAAATATGAGCCAAAATTTTGAAGGTAGCCTAGAAAATACTCCCGAAAGAGAAGCTGCCGCAAAGGCGGAGTTTTTACATCATCTTCGAGCCCTCGTTGAGGGAGGGGAGATGAGCGACGGAGAGCAAACAAAAGAATATGCAACCAGTGGAGAGTCCACTATCAGTATCTCATTTCTCAAAAAACTTAAAGGAGAAAACGTAGATGGGGGTCCCTATGAAAGACAAGAGGAGGAGGACTTTGCTCGACTCCAAATAATTGAACCTCTAGAAGAGAGGAGAGAGAAGATTACTAGCTATGTGTATCACAGCGACGCAGACATAAAGAAATTTATAACTACAGCGGTTACGGGAGATATTGCAAAAACCTTACAGGAGGCATTTCACCAGATGGCAGTCGAAAATCAAAACGGCGAACACCCCGGCATATCAGTCAGCGTCGAAGAGATTGAGGAACTCAATGGAAAGCTCCAAAAACTTATTCAAAGTAGGCAATAAAAAAGTCAAAACCCCATGCCGCAGCTGCGGCATGGGGTTTTGCGTTTTGGGCGAGCTAGGTCACTCCCTGTACGGAGCGGACTTCTCGCAAGATTAGCCAATCGGTCAGGATCTTGAACTCCCGCTCCCCGAATGGGCCAAGAATTCGATTGGTCAGTCTCGGATCGCTCAGGTCGGGAGTGTCGAGCTCGCGGCGGAGTGTCGCTCCCAAGTGTTTCAGTTTACCGCGCCACTGGGAGACGAAGTCATCGGACGCACCCCGTCTCTCGATTTCGCCGGCGACTCGAGAGACGGCGATATGAACATCTACGAGCTTCAGCATGCTTTCCTCCTCTGGGTTGGTTTTCCTGCACCGCACCAGGCGCAGATGTACCATCCAGTGTCTGTTTCTCTCTCACAGCTCCGACTATCAATCGACTACTTGCAGTTCCAGCAGTGATTCAAATACCACCGCTCACCGCAAGCCAAGCAGATTCTTTCCGAGGGAAATCCCCCTTGGGTTGGCGGGCCCCCACATTCGCAGAAATCCGCTCGGCCCTCCATTTTAGGCCTAGGCAATCCCTGCCTCCTTTCTCAAATGAAGACTAAGATAAATTACAACAAAAAATTCCTAACGTCAAAAAACTTTGACAATTTGATGCAAAAAATATACTTTCCAATATAGAAAGGAGGCTACAAGTGGAAGGACTGTTTCTCATTGACGACATTCACACCATTGCCCCAGTTCCTCTTGTGCGGAGGGTGGCGGAGATAGAGGTTCACATCTCGATCATCACCTACAACGAAGAGGGCGGGGTGGTGATTGTTCCCGAGATCGCCGATGCAGACAATGCGGTGCCTAACAAAACAACCGCTTTGTTCACCTTGCTCGGCCACGAGTTTGACATCGAGAGAGATGACGAGCTTCTCCTGATTGATCTTCAAAATCTCGAGATCGTTTGGAGGTTTGCCGGTTGCCAAACCCTTGCTAGAGATATTCATAGAGCACTAGCCACCAGTTGGGACGGACAATCCCTGGTGACACTGCGCGATGACCTCACTAGGATCTCAATCGCCGAGACGCTACGCAGGATCGAAAGGGCCATTGGCGCAACTTCCTTTTGGCGTTACGATAGGACACCCATCGTGTATCAGCCCTATCTTCTCGACTGATTCCCGGGCCGCCTCAGGCGGCCCGGGAACAACCTTTCATAGTTCTGGTATTATTAAACTCATATGAAGCGACTAATCATAATCATCCTGATAGCCATCGCCGCCTTTGTGATCGGCTGGATTTATTTATCCAAAAAAACGCCCCAACCTGAGCCAGTTAAAATAACAAGTTTTCAAGAATGCGCTGATGCCGGCAATCCCGTTATGGAAAGCTATCCTCGCCAATGCCGATCTGGTGATCAGACCTTCACCGAAGAGATTGGAAACGAGCTGGAGAAATCAGACTTAATCCGCTTAGATAATCCTCGACCAAATCAAACTGTTTCCAGCCCACTAACAATTTCCGGAGAGGCTAGGGGATACTGGTTTTTTGAAGCCACCTTTCCTGTTGTTTTAGTTGATTGGGACGGGCTAATTATTGCCGAAGGCTACGCCACCGCTCAAACCGATTGGATGAGCGAAGATTTTGTTCCCTTCACTGCAACACTAGAGTTTAAAAAGCCGAGCTACAAAAATACCGGCTCGCTTATCCTAAAAAAGTCCAACGCTTCTGGCTTGCCAGAAAATGATGACGCCCTAGAAATTCCTATCCTTTTCTAAACCCTTAGGTCTCCGCGGAGAAGGCTGGTAATTACTCGAGCAACAATTTCTCCATCGTGCCGAATTAAGCCTTTCTTTAGCGCGCTTTCTGACAACATCGCCTCACCAATAATCCGATAAGGAGAGTTGGCTAATTTGTTTAAATTGATGTCTATCCAGTGACCATCCTCGCTGGCATATAAATCTAATATGTCTTTTGGCGGGCGAATAGTGTTGTACACCACCGTATCAATAAAGTTAGTTTTCCCATGTTTTTCAATCTCATTAATAAAATCGTGCACATTATATCCATCAGTCTGCCCCTTAGTTGCAATCATATTAACTACATAAACCACTGGCGCCTTACTTTTCTTAATCGCCTTAACCACGCCATCAACCAAAAGAGCGGGTAGGGTCGAAGTGTGCAGACTACCAGGAGCTATCACAATTAAGTCGGCTTCTTTTATCGCTTTTTTGGCTTCGGGGTTTATTGTTGCCTTTGGCTCAATAAACACGCTCGGTTTTTCCTTCGGGGCAAACACCATTTTGTCGATCACCCCCTCTCCAGCAATCACCCCTCCGTTTTTGGTCTTTAGCCGTAGACGCACATTGTCTAAGGTAACGGGGACCACTCTACCCCGAATTTGGAGCAATTCGCCAGCAGTCTTTACTGCTGCCCCAAAATCATTACCAAGTTTTTCTAGAGCCGTTAGAAACAGATTTCCAAAACTATGTCCCCTTAGCCCGCCTTCGCTAAAGCGATACTTAAAAAGCTCTCGCAATTGGCTTGTCTCTGGTGAAAGCGCCACCAAACACTGCCTTACATCTCCTGGAGGCAAAACCCCCAACTCATCCCGCAAGATTCCAGTCGAGCCACCATCATCCACCATATTTACAATGGCAGATATATCATCAACATGATTTTTTAAATGGGAAAGCACCATATAGCTTCCGGTGCCCCCACCCAAAACAACCACCTTCTTATTTTTAAAGATATTCATATCATCTATGATATATTAATTGCAGAAAAAAATCGACCCTTGATAATCCCATGGCCTTCCAGTACCCTACAAATCAGAAAGGAGGCCAACATGGTCCTGACTTCACGTCGTCGGGAGCTGATAGCCGCCTCCTTGACGATGGCATTTCTCTCGATCCCTACCGGCGGTCTGGTGGAGATAGTTAGGGGAGAGACTATGGATAAAGTCTTTTGGTCTCGTCTCATTAGCTTCGGCATCAACATCCTCACCAGCTGGCTCTACGTCATTCTCCGTGACACAGTCTACTACAAGCTCCTCCATGCAGACTCCGACGGATTCTGGAAGAGAATGTTTGGAGACTGCATTGTCTTCGTTCTCTTCCAAGGACCACTTTATATGGTCGCGCCACGGCTGGCCGGCATTCAAAGCAAGACAATTCTTGTCGGTCTGCTTTTGACCTTTGGCGCTGGAGTTGTCTTCGGGCGACCGCTCGGCATCATCTTAGAGTGGATCAAGAAAAAGACACATACTCAACCGCAACCCCAAACCGAATAGCCCCGACGCCACTTACGTGGGTCGGGGCTATGCATTTCTTAAACATCAACCTACTATTAACCCAGAAAGGAGGCAGCATGAGAAACAAGCCGCCTCTAGAGCACAGCACCAAGGCCTTGCTCCGCTACCAGCAGATCGAAAGGGCCAACTCGGCCAATGTCAGAATGGCCATTTCTGCTGGTGTCGCTATCGCCGGACTGGCCGTGCTGATAATCTCGGCGGCATTCGTTGCCGAGAGCAACTCCGATCTCTCAAACGAAGTCGGAGCGTTCCTTCTCTACCTCTTCGCCGCCAGCGTCATTGCGATAATCGTGACGCTGACAAACCTTGTTAGCTATCTGTGGTGGAGGTGCATCTACCCAACCAAAAAACACATGAGAGAGTTTCGGAGGAAGGAAGCAGAGAAAGCAGCTGAGTTTTTCTCTTGGCCCTAGCCAAGCACCCACCCCGACCTCGCCTTACGCGAGCGTCGGGGTTGTCTTTTACTGAATAAAAATGTATTTTCAAGGTAGTAAAGGAGGATCGAATGAAAATCGTGTTCTAGCTAGTCGGCATCGTGGCAGTCGGCATCGTGGCAACACTCTTCGCCGAAGATGAGCTCTGCCCCTTCCTGTGCTACCAGCCGATTGCCAGTGCGTTGCTGGCGGTCGGGCTCCTCTCCTTTGCGGTCTTCCCGGCCGTGCTCAAGGAGCTCCCCAAGACTGCCACCTGCGCGGTTCCCATGTTCGGAGCCTGCGCTGTGATCGGTGCTGGGTTCTGGCTGGTGCATAACCAGCATTCCTCCACAGCGTTTGAAGCCCTCTCCTTCATTCTGCCCATCGCAGGTGGAGCAGTGCTGGCGATTCTGGCGCTAATCTACGCCGACAGCCAAGGAGTTGTCGACTAGCAATCGCCCCCGCCCCGCATTTCGCGGGCCGGGGGCGTTTGAATATGTTATCATCTTGGAAATGCTTTGGGAAAACATTGTAATAATTTTGTTAGTTTACGTCTTCATCGCCGCAATCGGCGCCCGTTTAGTGGTGCCTTATTTTGGCTTTCGACGCCCCTATGCTCCAAAAAAAATGCCAAATCCATGGGAAAAGCACTTAGTTTTCCTCAAGGGCCAATCCAAATCCTCAAAAGAATTTCTAATTAATGCCTTTAACCTCATCACTGCTCAATACAAAGGAGGCAGACGACAAAATTTTTTAAGAATTTGGCGCGCCTTCGGCAGTGCTTTCAACAAGAAAAGCGGATACCTAACCTGCAATATGCAAAATTATCTTCTACACTCACTCCTGATAAAAAGCGGCTACTTCAAAGAAAAGGACATTCGCCACAAATATAGATTACTCCGTCCTTTTATTCACCAGTGGCTCGAAATAAATCTAGGAGGCAAATGGATAATAGCTGACCCTTGGGCAAGAAAACTCGAAATTTAAATAAATAACCCTCGGCGCGCAGAGCGCGCCGAGGGCAAAGATGGGAGGGGCGGAGCTCCTCTATACATCTCGAGGAACGAGATTTCTCAACCAAGGACGCAAGAGAACCACGTAGAGCATCGCGCTTCCAATCAAGAAAAACGTAATAGGCTGAACGGCACCTTCCAGACTCCATCGTCTTACGGAGGCGACCGTGAACACGCAAGAGAACCAGAAAAGGATCCATGTCCCCCGACTCTCTCTATTGGGGTATTCCCATGCCGACACGACAGTCGGGACAGATCCTAGGAAGTTGATGCCCTGGCTCACCAATATCCCCATCAAGGGGCTATCTAGCACTCGCCAAAGTATAAATCCAGCCGCTGCCCCAAGCAGGCAGCTCAGATCCAACTTCGTCCAACCCGGCTTACCGAAGTGCAGCGCAAGCACTGCGACAACCGTTGAGCCGATAGTAGCTCCTACGATCTGGCCGTTGATCACATCCGCCGCATACATACCGGCTAAGGTTATGAAGTCGAGAACGACCCAGATCAACCACGAGGCCTTCGCCGGTTGAGTTTCCTTCTTTACGATCCCTGTGATGTAGGGGAAGAAGGCTGCAACCAGGAAAATTCCTGACAAGACTTCCAGCAACTCTCTCACCGCCCCCT
>PFBB01000034.1:0-3539 GCA_002773475.1 Candidatus Harrisonbacteria bacterium CG10_big_fil_rev_8_21_14_0_10_44_23 | reverse complement strand
AAAGGAGGTGCGCGCATGGGGAGAAAAAGCGACGCATCCATTGTGGCAGAAGCCATTCCGTGGCTCCTTGCCACCGCATTTCGAGAGATCGGGGAGCGATTGTCTTGCCCACTGGCGCGATGGTCTAACCAGCTCGAGAGGGGCTTCGAGAAGGGCTTTGACTCGTTTCTCAACGCCCTCGGCTGGCTGATCATGCCGCCCGTCTGCGCCGCCAGCAAGGTGGACTGCGCCTTCAACCACCCCAAACGGATGGTCGGGCCCATCGCTTGGTCCGATTGGGCCACGCGGGCGCTGTTTGCTCGCTGACCCAATACGGCCCCCTACTACTTTTGAAGAAGTGGTAGGGGGCTGATTCTTTGCTATTATTAGACTATGAGAGCCAAGAAATATTTATACACTTTCTTGATGCTCGTGATGGCTTTTTTGGCCATCTGGGCTCTTAGCCAAAAAACTCGCTGGCCACTCGAGGAGATAAAAACTGTTCCCGAAAAAGAGCCAGTTAAAATAGTCTATGTCTACGATGGCGACACTTTTGATATAGAAGAGAATGATCGAATTCAAAGAGTCCGCTTACTGGGGTTAGATACTCCAGAAGTGGAAAGCCCCTATGAACACGAAGAATGCTTTGGAGCGGAGGCATCAGAATATTTAAAAAAGCTTTTAATCGGTCAAGAGGTAATTTTAACTGACGACGTTTCTGCCGGAGATAGAGACAAATACAACCGCCTACTTCGCTATGCTTTTCTTCCCAATGGACTTTTTATCAACGCCCATTTAATTGAGCAGGGGTTTGCAAAAAAATATCTAATCTCTGGCTTGAAATACGAATCCCATTTCAAGGAGCTGGAGCGCGATGCTAAAATTGAAAAAATCGGACTCTGGGGGGCCTGCAAAGAAGAATGAGAATAGTTTTACATATAGATATGCCCCACCGGAAAGCCGACTGGTCAAGCCAGGGCTTCCAGCGGGGTAAAGATGCTTATTTCTCTAAACTATGAAACGTATAGTTTTACACATAGATATGGATGCTTTTTTTGCATCTGTGGAGGAGCGGGATAAACCGCGGCTTAAGGGTCGGCCAATTGTTGTTGGCGCAGATCCAAAAGAAGGTAGGGGGAGAGGGGTTGTCTCTACTGCCAACTACCTAGCTCGCAAATATGGCATTCGGTCCGCTTTACCGATTTCTATCGCATGGCGTTACGCTCAAAAAGCTAAAGCCGACGGCCTAAACGTTGCCTTTATGACCCCCGACATAAAGCGTTATCAAAAAACCTCCCGAGAAATAATGGAATATCTGTCGAAGCAGGGAGACGCCTTCCAAGTCGCCAGCGTTGACGAGGCATACCTCGAATTGGAAAAGGCCAAGAGCTATAAAGATGCCGAAAAGCTAGCTCAAAAAATTCAGAAATGGATGAAAACTAAAGAAAGGCTCACCTGCTCGATTGGCGTCGGGCCCAATAAATTAATTGCTAAAATTTGCTCAGACGAGAAAAAGCCAGACGGGCTGACTATCGTCAAAGACAAAGACGTACAAAATTTTCTCGACCCTAAACCAGTGGACGTCATTCCGGGAATTGGGCCAAAGGCCAAGCAGGCTTTAGCCAATCAAAAGATTTTCACCATCAAAGATTTACGGCATAAAAAGAAAGAAGACCTAGCTAAGGACTTCGGTAAACGAGGGGGGGACTGGTATTATCTTTCCCGCGGGGAAAGCGATTCTCCAGTTGAGATGAGCGACGAGCAAAAATCGATTGGCGAACAGGTGACTTTTCAAAAGGACACCCTCGATCCGGCTAAGATTGTTTTAACGATGAAAGACCTTTCAAAAAACCTCTCTCTTGCCTTAAAAAAAGAAAAGACTAAAGCTCGCACAATCTCAATCATGGTCAGATTTGAAAACTTCGTTACCAAAACGCGGTCCCGCACGATCAAAAAATCAACCAACGACTTTGAGACAATTGAAAACGAAGCCCTTCATTTATTGCTTCCATTCCTCGACAGCCGAGAAAATCCAAAACGCTTCAAAATCCGTCTTATCGGTTTAAGAGGCGAGAAGTTGGAATAAATAAATTATACCTGCCCCGTAGCGGGTCCGAGCTCTCTTCTACAGTTCGCTCAATAACTGGTTAGAAATTAATTATATAATTTATTATATAATTAATTACATAATTAAATTGATTTCGAAAAAGAAAACAGCCCTACCCCTAAGGGGGGGGGAGCTGTAGTAGACGATCAGCGTCAAGTTTACGAAATTGGCACCCATCGTAAGTAGATGCCCAAAGATCAGCACCTTGTCCTTAACTTGAATCACTCTAGGCAAGATCATACCCAGGGCAACCATGACGAGAATAGGCCACCCCAGCGCGATGTCCTGGGTGTCCTTCCTCCGGAGAGAGCGAAGGACTTGAGAAGTTGGCGCGACGGCCGAAACTAGGTATCCGGCGCCGACCATGTAGCCAATGATCCTTTTCATTTGTCCTCCTCGTGTCCCAACCCTAAACCAAACAAGCATTCCGGTCAAATCCAATTTCTTGCTCCATTAGTCAACTAGCGATAAGCTAAAGGTTGCTACTCACTACCCGCCCCAATATCCCAGTATCCTTAGTATCTCAATATATGTCCAAATACTACAACGCTCAAAGAAACCAAAGAGTTTACATCCCTGGGTCTAATCAACCCTTTAAACTGAGTCGCTCCAAGATCGATGCCTTCGTAAAATGTCCCCGCTGTTTTTATATTGATGTCCGACTTGGCACCAGCCAACCTCCCGGCTATCCATTCACTCTCAACGTGGCCGTCGACGAGCTTTTAAAGAAAGAATTTGATTTGCACCGAGCAAAAAAAATCGCCCATCCAATGATGCAGACTTACGGCATCGATGCGATTCCGTATGAGCACAAAGACCTAGATAAGTGGCGCGCCAACTTTACCGGCGTCCAATACCTGCACGAGCCGACTAAGTTTCTAATAACTGGAGCCGTTGATGATGTCTGGGTAAATCCTCAAGGAGAATTAATCGTTGTCGACTACAAAGCCACCTCAAAGGCCTCCGCCCCCAGCCTCGAGGGGGATTTGGGCGCACAATACATTCGCCAAATGGAAGTTTATCAGTGGCTACTAAAAAATAATGGATTCAAGGTTTCTTCAAGAGGGTACTTTGTTTATCTTAATGGAAAAAAAGATGCCGCCGCTTTTGACGGTAAGTTAGAGTTTGATGTCAGCATCTTACCCGCTGATGGAGAAACTGCTTGGATTGAACCTACTTTGGAGAAGATTAAAGCTACGCTTGAAAACAACAAGATTCCAACTTGGCACGAAGAATGCGACTACTGCGCCTACTACCGCGCTAGAGGCAAGCACGAAGCTGAAGTTTCCAGCAAAAAACCCCCCAAAGCTAATGGAGCTTTGTTTTAAAGCCGGGAAAAGATGCTAGCGATAGACGCTTTAAAGCATTCTAGATATGAATCATTAAGAGTATAAAGCAAGAGATTCTTGAAAAGACCTAAATCTGGGCTGCCCCGTCTAGAGATAAAAGATAA
>PFBB01000003.1:8724-8904 GCA_002773475.1 Candidatus Harrisonbacteria bacterium CG10_big_fil_rev_8_21_14_0_10_44_23 | reverse complement strand
TAAATTCTTGATGAAAACTCCATTCTTAACCGCTAGAGAGGTTGTTATCGTGGTAACAGTTGGAATAGCTAGCCCCAAGGCGTGCGGACAAGCAATAACTAGAACCGTAATGGCGAGCGTCATAGAAAAAACAAAAGGCTCTCCTAGGAACAAAGACCAAACTAAAATTGTAAGTAGGGC
>PFBB01000003.1:8450-8679 GCA_002773475.1 Candidatus Harrisonbacteria bacterium CG10_big_fil_rev_8_21_14_0_10_44_23 | reverse complement strand
AATACGTTGAGATTGCGGTTTTGTTTGTTGAGCCTCTGTTATTAGTTTCTTAATCTGTCCGATAGTTGAACTCTCCCCAACCCTAGATAACTCTATAGTCAAAGAGCCATCTAAACTGATGGATCCGGCCACAACCATATCCCCCTTCTTTTTAAAAACAGGTTTTGATTCTCCACTGATTAGAGATTCATCTGTATTCGTCTCCCCATCAACAACCTTCCCATCTGCT
>PFBB01000003.1:0-8393 GCA_002773475.1 Candidatus Harrisonbacteria bacterium CG10_big_fil_rev_8_21_14_0_10_44_23 | reverse complement strand
CTTCTACATTTACATCAACCTCTTTTCCATCTTTAAGGAGATGGGCCTTCTTGGGTAGAAGCTTAGCAACCTCATCTAAGGCATTCCCAGCGGCTGCGCCTGATCTTGCTTCGAGATAATGGCCAAAGAGCAATACCCATATCAGAGTTGATATCTCTAAATAAAACTCTGTCTGGAGTGCTGGCATAAATGTTGAAGTAGCCGAGAATAGATACCCCGCCCCCACAGCCAGTGAGACTAAGGTCATCATGCCGTATTGCTTTGACTTAATCTCATGCCAAGCGTGCTGGAAGAAAACCAAAGCAAAGCCAAAGATTATAGTCGCAATACCAAACTGAACCCACTTTCCGAGATCAAGCTCGCCTATGCCCATAAGCCCAGCAACAAATTCGTTAGTTAGAATCAGTGGGATTAGAAGGAATGTAACTATCCAGAATCTGCGCAGATAAGAGTTAGCTGAACCGTGATTCATAGCCCCGTGATCGGCGTGGTCCATGTGCTGAGAGGAGTGGTCCATATGATCATGCCCTCCTCCACCATGTTTATCCTCGTTACAACAGTCCATATCTATTTATCTTTATTTTGTTTGTTTAAAGCATAGATAAAGGCCCCGAATATGGCCAATACTACTACCACCCAAATTGAGTTAGGAATGTTCTCCAGATATCTGAATAGACCCAGGGTCCATCTATTCAAAGACTCTCCCAAAGCAACCTGATGTTCTGGAGCCCAATATGCATTTCCAGAGAGCCCTAGGAGAAGCATCACTCCACCGAAGAGGAAGAACATCACTCCCGCTAGAAGGTTAGTTGAGTGGATCTCCATCTCTTTACCAATGAAACTCAGTTTAACCATCTTCCCTTTAATTAGTTTTGATTGATCAATCTTGAACTTGTCGTAAAAGTAGGCCGTTAAGAAGAGTGGGAAGACCATTCCAAAGACATATGCGAAAGTTACTATAAGCGCATTCCAGAATGTTCCGGAAAGTACGGCTAGGGTAACTGCACCGGCTAGAACTGGAGCACAACAGGATGTTGCTGCACCAGATAGAATACCTAACGCATAGACTGATTTACCATGCATACCGCCTTCAATGCGAAGCTTAGCCTTCATCCAAGCTGGTAAAGGCAGGGACATACTCCTGCTTTGCAGCGAAAAGACTCCCAATACGAGCATAAAAAGACCTCCAAATATCCAGAGTTCTTTATGAAAATTCTGGAAAAGTTCTGCTAAGCCAGCTGCCCCTAATCCTATTGGAACAAGAATAGTAGCTATACCTGCAAAGAATATGAATGTCATCTGGAGCATTTTCTTCTTTTCCCTAAAAGCAGATGCTATATAAGCGGGTAAAAGAACTGTAATGCAACAAGGGGCAAATAGAGCCACCATTCCAGCAAGGAAAGAGGCGACTATCGATGCACCAAATAGAATATCCATTGATTTATTAGCTCTTGTTTACCACCAGGGCTCTGATACGCGCCTCTACAGTTGGTGTAACTTCTGAATTGGTCTGGAGGTATAGGATTCTGTTAACTAATCCTACCCCTGATGGACCATGTGCCAAAGGATCATAGATAGCCTTTAGAGTCTTACTCTCACCAGCTGGGACAACAATATCTCCGGATATCTGATCATGCATACCAAACAAAGCTCCATCTATCTCTCCACTGGTACACGCACAACTGGTTGTGGCAGCTGTAATAACCACATCCTCTGACCCCTCGTTAGTTAGCGTGAAGTCTGTGGTTACCAACCCCCCATATATATCTATCTCTCCAAAATCGTGAATCTCGCGATCTAGGCTTATGGCCGAAGCACTTTTAGCTACGTCCCCTGTAGAGCTACTTCCATTTACCAGGAAATATGCTCCTCCTATAAGAACGACTGCCACTACTATTGCTGTTAATGTATTTGATTTCATTGGTTTGTTATTGATTTTCTAGGATATCGACTCGTATTTTTACCTCTACCTCCCCCCTAGCGGAATCATTGGTTGGAATAAAAACTGTACGGATAATCTCTTCCTGAGGTTCCTCGTGAAAGTTAGGGTCAAAATATACGGTTAGAGTAGCCTTTTCACCTACTTCAATCTCCTTGTTAGAGATCTCTGCAGTAGTACACCCACAACTAGTTGATATCTCCCCTATCTCCAAAGTTTCACTACCAGAGTTACTCACAGTAAATTCTGTCCGAACAACACCACCTAACTGGGCAATCTGACCAAAATCATGTACCTCTCTATCAAAGTTGATAGAAGCTCCTTCGACAGATACGTTGCTATCTGAATCAAAATCCATCATTCCCATATATGGGCCAACCTCTGTATGTGGATAGCTATCTTCCTGCCAGTGAACCATCCCTCCAGAGATACTCTTAATGTTTGTGTATCCAAGAGAGCTCATAAGGTCATATGCCATTCTGCTTCTAGCTCCACTCCTACAATAAATTATGATCTCTTTGTCCTTAGCATTCTGTCCTAGACCAATTTCATTTAATGTCTGTTGAGACATGCTCTCTACGGGGAGCAATAAGGAGTTCTCTAAATGAACCTCCTCGTACTCCTCTGGAGTTCTGACATCTAGTAGTACTAAATCCTCACCTCCCTGGATCTTTCTTACGACCTCAGCTGGAGCCATTTCGTATTGTTCCATCATTCCATCATCGTGATCGTCTATATCCCCATAATTGTCCATATTCGTTCCTAAGCTGAAAAGTCCCCAGCCTAAAACCAATATCCCGACTCCCATAAAAATATATTTCTGGTTAGTTCCCATTTGTTATTTCTTTTTTACTTTCTTGAAGATAGCAATCATCTCGGCAGTGGCTCGACTTGCCTCTTTACCTCGCATCTGATGAATAACGTGCTCAGATAAATGGTTCTCGAGCAATATGTCCTCTACCGATGAAAGGGCACTTCTGACGGCAGAAGATTGGTTGATAATATCAACACAGTATTTATCCTCTTCCACCATCCTAGCGATCCCCCTTATTTGTCCTTCAATTCGCTTAAGGCGATTGAGAACAGGTTTCTCGTGTTTTTTCTGCATATATTAAATATACCCCTATGGGGTATACCTGTAAAGGGTGTGGAGGAGTTATATCTCTATGAGCTAATCCCCCGCCCTACCCTTAAACCAATTCTTGAGAATCTTTTATTTAGAGTAGTATGTTTTGAACTCTTCTATAATCTCTACCAAAATGCTTCTTAGTTAGAAATTCCCAGCACACATGCCTATATTAATAAAAAAATAATCCCGCAAAACGGGATGTGTGTCGGTGGGGGTCCCCGAAGGGACCCCCATCCGAACTGTCGTGGTTGTTGTCAGCCGGCGGCGGTGGCGAAGCGGTTTGTGCAATAGGTGTCACTGGTCATGGCGTCGATCAAATTCGATGCCTTGGCCACCCGGCCCGAAAGGACCGCGAACCCAAACACGATGGCGACGACGAAGAAGGAATAGGAAGCCACTGCAGCGACGGTGAACATGACACCGGCCACATAGCGACCCGACCTCCCCCTGGTCTTCACGACCTTGTCGTCCTTGACGTACATGAGCGAACCGACGAACGTCACAATCGCTGCGGCCACACCTATGGCTACGGCGGTCGTGACGGTCAGCTGGGTGACGAGCGGAATCACGAGTACTGCCACAACGAGCAGTAACAGCGCGATCAGCATCTGTTTCATTGAGCCCTACCTCCCCGTCTTACTTTCCTGTGATGCCGAGACATCACGGTCCACCCCTTTAAAACCACGGAAAGTTGTTTGGGTGTTCTCTAAAGCCAATAAAAAGCCTCACAGAACACCCAAACAACAAAATAAAAGAACAATCCTTACATAAAGATATGTATACAAAGGCTATCAATATTTGTCAAACATAGCAAAGTGTGGTGTGAATAAGCTCTTTTAGCCTATCCAAGTGCATAATATTGAGTACTCGTGTTTAATAACCAAGATAACCAGAAAGTAAAAGAGACGGATCCTAGAATCCGTCTCTTTCCCCTTATTTAGGCACGTGGGGATATAAAGCCTATATGTATAGCAGAAGAGCGTCAGCCCTTCCCCTCGAACCCAAGCACGAGGATCTGGTCAGGGTTCATGTAGCAGAAGGTTATCACTTCCGACTGCCATCTCGCACAGTTGATCGTGTCGAGGAGCTCACTGTTGAACCCGAACACCATCCCAACCTCCAGATACTGGAAGAGGGTAAGAGAAGTTCGGGTATTATTTCCCAGACCGTCTGCATCATCCACCGTGATGATGAATGAATCCCCCTCTATGACGGTGTAGCCATCCCTGTACAAGATCTCAACGACCCTGTCCTTCACGAGAGGATTACCCTCATCGATGACTTCATCCGTTGGACTCCCGGAGGAGGACCCCGAACTGGCGAAGACCAAACCGACTATGGCTATAACTGCCACCACCACGAAACCCACAGTGAGAATCGTGCTGGGCAGATCTGACCGAGAACTATCGACTGATACCGACATATTATCTCCTTCTCTACTATACGATTTTGTACAGCAGGCTTTGAAAACCTGCTTGATTACCAAAGCCTACTATACAAATAAAGATTTAATGTACTTCCATAAAAATATACAACATAATTGAGTATTTGTCAAAGATATAGTTAGAGAATACTACATTAGCTCAAATCTATATGGAGATCGTCTTCCTATTCTTAATAGCAAAAATCTCCCAAGAAGAAGATATCTAAGAACTTATTCTTATTATTTAAGCTCGAGTTTATTCACATCAACACCTCTTTCAGTCATCTGTCCACTTACTAGTGCTCTTGATGGCTCGCTAAACTGCTGCGGAGAACATACCGATTCACTTCCATCCAAGTTGGTACATATGCTTTCTGCACTGAAATATAGTGGAGCTACATGGGTCTCATTATTTTCTTCAAAAACAATATGCCAATATTCCGGGTTAAGTGGAGGTGGAACACTCTTCAATAAGAAACCTTCCATCTGGAAACTGAATTCTCTTTCAGGAGGAAATTCGCCAGGAGAACATAGAATATCCTCTATATACCACCCCTCACCCTGTTTGGTGAGTGTAATTATGGCTTGCTCAAGTGCTCCCTCTTCTCTCGACATTACCAAAAACTGTGCTGTTTCATCTCTTTCATATACAGGTAGCGCAGAGATTTGTGTAGGTACTGTTGTTTGACAAAGAACTGGATCAACTCCATCTTGAGGAGCTTCCTTCATATCAAGAAGTCTCTCTCTGAGTGTTTTACTCAAAAGAGGCTCGTCCGCCACCCTCAATTGGTACGGATCGGTGCTTGTGGCTTGTGCTGCAGAAAGCCATGATCCATAGAAGTCTAGAACAATATCAACTGGCTCATTCATGGATACCTCCTGTTTAGGCCCACTAGAGATAGGTCCTCCTAGAGATAAGGCCACTATTACTGCAATTATAACGAGCCCTAGTGCACCACCGATAAAGTATATTCGATATTTTTTATACAAATTCTGAACATTTTTTAGTCCCATGTTCATTTTAACCATCAGTCCTTCGAAAAATTTTGTAATCATTTATTTAGGCTTTTATATTTTTTTTTACTTATGGTTGAAACAGTTCTTCCGGCTGGAAGTAAACTTCATAAACGCCATCAAACTGCTTTGCCGTCTCTTCAATCTGGAACCACAAAA
This sequence comes from Candidatus Harrisonbacteria bacterium CG10_big_fil_rev_8_21_14_0_10_44_23, assembly GCA_002773475.1. Classification (GTDB taxonomy): domain Bacteria; phylum Patescibacteriota; class Minisyncoccia; order UBA6257; family 1-14-0-10-44-23; genus 1-14-0-10-44-23. Next base: position 2,729 of record PFBB01000003.1, on the reverse strand, counting down.
TACCAGCGCGACACGACCCTCCACTGCTTGAGTTATTTGGATCTGAGAAACCAAGGGTAAGAATTCCGTTTGCGAGCGAGGCTCCCTCTGGCTCAAAACCTATAAGAGGATATTCGGTTGTAATACCTTGTGCTGTCTCTGCTTCAGTAATTTCTCCCTTAAGGAGTAGTCTAACAGTATCTTGGATAGGAGTTTGGGTAACTGGGATATCTCGCTCCACAGCCACTAAACCTTGTTTGGAACACATAATGTTGCCATTTTCATCCTCATCTTGAGATGAATTGTAGTAATAAAGTTTTACGGTGCGCTCGGAACTGCTAGCAGAGTTAAATCGGATCGGTATTCGCAACTCATCAGCATTTTCCGACAATCCGGATGGATTATCCTTTTCTAAGATCAATACACCCGTCTGAGTTTGTGAGGAATCAAAAGAGAGCTCTGTTTTAAATGGAACAAAGTCTTCAGTCATCCACTCTCCTTGAGCGGTAGCATAATGCTGACCAAGGACATTACCATTAGCATCCTCAACTCTGACAGGAAAACTGGCCTCAAAATACCAATTGCCCCGCGCCTCACCTGTAATTATGAGAGGACTTGATATAACTGCATTCTGGATTGGTTCGAATACACGAATAAGGGCTTCTTTGTCCTGGGGCACTTCCTCGTTATTGCTTGTGTCAATTGAGAATATATAAAACCCTAGCGCAATAATGGCTAGAAGAGCGATTGTAAGAAATATTGTATAAGATTTATTCATTGTTGTTTATGTTGGTATACCAATTGTTTATATCAGTATACCAATTGAAAATTACTACGTTCCCTGATGTGTGTGAAGGGATTATCGAGAATCATCTTGATCGAGCTTAGCTGCGGCCTCTGGTGTTGATACAGTCTTACTTATCGAGAAAAGATTAATGAGCGCAAGACCAATCATCCAATACACCAACATTGCTAAAAGGGTTGTCCACTCAAAAACACTGCCCTCAATGGTGGTTCTCTGAAAAACTGCAAGGAAGGGAGTGGTAAATGGCCACGTAGCAACGTAGATGAAGTTTGTGAATCCAGCTGCAGCGTTTGCCCCCATAAGCTTAAGAACGAAACGGAAAGCGAGTAGTACTTCGAGAATAGAAAGGAAATACCACACGATTTGAGTACCTTTGAACAACGACTTTGTAGTGGGAGAATTGTATGAGTTCATATATTTGTTTGTTTTATCTAGTTTTTGACTTTGTTATCCCGTAAATATTGTCCCCGATTAGCTCTAACGACGTATCATCTTCACAATTCCTATAAGAATAGTCGCACCAAGCAGTGCAACGAGGAAACTATATAGGGTGAATCCTCCTACTCCACTTACTCCAATGATATTCATTAACCAACCACCTAAAACTGCACCCGCTATACCTATGATTATATTCAGTAGTATCCCCTGTCGAGCATCAGTCTTCATCAATAAAGATGCTACCCAACCAACTAACCCACCGAATAAAATCCATACTAAAATATCCATATTGTTGTTATTAGTTCATTTATGCGACGACCTTTCATATAGATGTTGCCGTTTTATTAATAGATGTATTACAAACCTTAGTCATAGATCTATAGCTCATTTATTCTGGTAAGAAGGCAACAGCACGACGAAGAATACGTTGTATAAACTCTAATATGTTGATTTTCACCTTACTCATAAGGTTATTCTTTCTTTTTCAGCTCATCGACCTCTTTCACTAATTTATCGATATGAGCTTCTAGCTTTTTGGTTCTCTCAACAAGTTTTACCTCTAGCTGATTGGCGTGGCCGGCAAGAGTTTCGGCTACAATCATCATATCCGTAACATCCTCCATTGCGAGAAGAATGATAGGAGGAAATGATGCCGAGGTGTTTTTCTCCTTATGAATCCGACGAGCATTTAAGATCATTACCTTACGACCAATATGAGGAAATTCGTGAATAACCTCAAACCCCTTGAAGAATGTATGATTTGGTAAAATATCGTCTAAGAGCTTCCTTAAAGCAGGAATATCCCACTGACCATTGCCTAAATCATATATAAGCTCTCCTTCTGTGTTTCCTGGCTCTACTTGAAACGTTCTATAGAAAGGTTCATTAGCGACCATAACACGAAGATCTTTATCAAGAATTACAATTGGCTCTCGTAACACATCCACTACGGTTTTAATATATGTCCAGCTCTTCTCCCATAGATCATCTTTGAAATCACCATCGATAGGAACGGTTTTTTCAACCCCTTCTTTTTTATTATTTTTTTCCATACTAATGAAGCCGCATAACTACTAAAACTGTTGCAACAAGCTATATCTATTGTATAGGGTGGTGTGTTACTATGATCGCGTACGGGGTGTGTTGTGCCTGGGGTATCCCAGTCCAACTCCCAGCGCAATACTACTGTAATGCTGATATGCCCCGACGAGCTCCTATTTTAGTCTTGTCGAGAGTGTATGAGCGTGACTTAGACTTATTCCGTGGCGGGGTTTGTAATGCCACTGTAATAAAATGTCACCTCGCACGGCATAGACTATGATGACTCCAAAAGAGAAAAAGGGATTAAAAGACTCCTTAAACACAGCTCACGGTGACTATGAAAGGGGCCTTAAATCTCGTGCATTCTTCAAGACGCACGACAATATGCTAAGCGATGACCTAGTCCAGGACACTTTCATGAAAACGTGGATTTACCTAGCAAAGGGAGGCAGAATAGACATTATGA
>PFBB01000015.1:8828-13787 GCA_002773475.1 Candidatus Harrisonbacteria bacterium CG10_big_fil_rev_8_21_14_0_10_44_23 | reverse complement strand
CTTTGAGGCTCAAAACGAATGGATTGCCGACTAAAAATGTGATCGTATTACAAACTTAAGGGTGTATCATATGTATCAGAACCTGGACATAGGGCAAAAAGTCTTGTCAAATTGCCGGAAGCTTAGTATTTATGGGCCTTTGAAGGAGATTGGGACTATTCCACCTACTATCCAAAAGGTCAAAAATAGCCCAAAATTGACCTATTTTGGCCAAAAAAAAGGCGGCCTTTGAGCCGCCCCAATCATCGATTTTCCCATGTTCTGCTACTTTCCTCTCTTTTCTCGTGCCCCCTAGTCAATTCTAACCTTCAACCTCCTCTGCTTCTGCTTCTTTAGCTTAGGCATCGTGATCATCAGCACGCCATTAGCAATTCTTGCTTCGGAGCGCTCTGGATCGATCTCCTGAGGAAGGATGATAGAGCGAGAAAACTTTCCCCAATAGCACTCCTGGTAAAAGTAGTCCTCGTCCTCTGCTTTGCTCTGCCTCGCCCGAGACCCCTTAATCGAAACCGACTCGCTAGTTATATTGATCTCTAGATCATCGCTGTCGACTGCCGCAATTGGCGATTCAACAACAATCTCCTCTGGAGTCTGGTAAACGTCTATGGCTAATTGGCCCTCCCTCTCTTCTCCAAGGTCATCGCTTTGGCCAAAGCTTAATTCTTCGTTCTCTTGTATTATATCCTCTTGTGGTTGTAATTCAGTCATAGCAAATTTCTAAAATTCTAAAGCTTTTTGTGCTCCATCCTCTTCGTCGTGGAGCCTCTCAAAGTCCGCCATTACGAAAAATCCAACAAATAGGATGAAACTTAAGACCCAAGTTAGCGGACCTGTTAACAGTATAAGATAGTTAAATGCTCCGTGCAACAATATTGCAATTACTAGACCAATCACAACCCCCTTTTTTACCGAGCGCGTTTTGTGCACCATTGCGTGCCCCCAATGATAACCAACGATAGCCGACGCTAAGCTGTGCAAAAGGGTTGCGCCAACAAACCTCAGGGACAAAACCTCGAATGCCGCTAGTGAGGCCACACCGCTCACTAAGCCATTGGTCGAGTTTCCTAGGGAGGTAATGTTTTCTACCGCCGCAAATCCAAGAGCCACAATCACCATATACACCATTGCGTCCAGCGGCTCGTTAAAAGATTTCTTTGGAACAATAAACCACCACACTGCAGCAAATTTTAATATCTCCTCAATCCCGGAAAAAACCAAAATCTCAAATGGGTTGTTGGGGCTTAAGAAGAATAATAAATATTCCCTAACCCCAAACTGAAACACCAGAGCAAAGAAGGTCACCAAACCACCAATCACGAAAGCATAAAAAACCATTGGTAATGGCTCCGGATTTTCTTTATCTTCCTTCAGATAAAACACCAGCCAAATCAGGCTCGGTAAAAGTCCTAGTAAAAGAATTGAAAAAATACTCACCTCTTAATTTTAAAGGTAAAAGGTGAAAGTTAAAAGGCGTAACTAATTCCAACTCTCAATCATTAAAAACCCTTTTTTGTCTTTTAGCGGCAACTGTTGATACAACTCCTCGGTTACAAAAGGCATAAATGGATGCAACATCACCAACTGCTCTTTCAGCAAGGTCATAATCAAAGTCTGTGCAGATTCTCTATTTTCTCCACCTTCTTTTAGCCTTGGTTTTAAATCCTCAATTATCTTGTCGGCGAATGTGTGCCAGAAATAGTGATAAGCCTCCTCAGCGGCTAAATGCAAACGGAAGTTTTTAACATGCTCCTTAATCCCATCTTTAGCCACCCTAAACTCATCTAAAATCTTTCTGTCCTCCTCGATTAACTCTCCTTCTTCAAGGCTATCATCATAATTCATCAACACAAAGCGCGTCGCATTCCAAACCTTAGTAACAAAGTTTCGATAGGCTCTAAACTTATCGTCGGAAACCACCAAATCACTTCCCGCAGCATTTCCAACAATTAGTGACATCCTTAAAGCATCGGCACCGTATTGCTCAATCACCTGAATCGGATCTACGCCGTTATTTGCTGATTTACTCATCTTCTTGCCTTCTTTGTCACGTAAGAGACCATGGAAATACACGTTTTTAAAAGGAATATCTCCGATTAAAAATCCACTCATTAAAATCATCCTTGCTACCCAGAAAAAGATAATATCTGGAGCAGTCTCTAAAACATCAGTGGGATGATACAGCTTCAAGTCTTCTGTCTCCTCCGGCCAGCCCAAAGTTGAAAAAGTCCAAAGCCCAGAGCTAAACCAAGTATCAAGAGTGTCTTGGTCTTGGCGCATCTCACACTCCCCACAAACCGGGCATTCCTTTGGCTTTACCGTTTCTACAACAGCCTTTTCTTCATAATTCATAATTCCAGATTCATGATTCTGGAATTCCTGTTTTTTACTACAGTAAAAAACAGGAATTCTGTGCCCATACCAAAGCTGGCGAGAAATACACCAATCTCGCAAATTATCGATCCAGTGGAAATATATTTTTTCAAACCTTTCTGGTAAAAACTTTATTTTCCCTTCTCGCACCGCTCTTTGCATTAGCTCCTTTAAGGTTAGCTCTTTTCCATCTTTAATCTCTAAGGAATCGGTGGAAAAATCCGCCTTCTTAAATTCAAATTTCTTATTTACATCAACAAACCACTGATCCAAAATCTGCGGCTCAATCATTCCCCCACCTCGGCTATTCTTGGCTACTCGGTGAGAATATTTTTCATCAACTTTTTCTAAAAGCCCCTTTTCCTTTAGCTTTTCAACAATTAAGGGTCGCGCCTTCGAAATGTGCATTCCAGCAAATTCTCCCGCAACCGGCAAAAGCTTTCCATTAAGATCGATAATTTGCTCCTTATCTAAATCATGCCTAAGCGCAATATCAAAGTCGGTATTGTCGTGCCAAGGCGTAATAGTCATAACCCCTGTGCCAAACTCCATATCGATCGCCTTGTCTTTAATTACCGTGGCCTTAATCGGCCCGTTAATCCACTCTAGCTCTATTTCCTGCCCATCCTTATACTCTGCATACCTTTTATCTTCTGGGTGCATTACCACGTATTTGTCGCCAAACTTTGTTTCCGGCCTAGCAGTGGCAATTACGAATGGTCCATATTTGATGTAATAAAATGGATCCACTCCGTCTTCCCATTCAATTTCATCATCCGAAACTGTAGTCTGCATTTTCGGATCCCAATTCACAATTCTATTTCCTCTATAAATTAGGCCTGCATCATACATTCGTTTAAAGGCTTCATTCACCGCCCGGCTTCTCTTGTCATCTAAGGTAAAAGATTCTCTATCCCAGTCTAAAGACGCCCCCATTGCTCTAACCTGCTTGCGAATAACATCTCGACTGTCTTCAACAAATTCATCAACTCTATTTAAAAATTCCTCCCTACCTAAATCGTGTCGAGTTTTCTTCTCCTTTTTGTAAATTAATTTCTCCACCTTCTCCGCAGTAGCAATTCCCGCATGGTCGGTGCCCGGAAGCCAAAGCACTTTCTTTCCAATCAGTCGATTAAACCGCGCTAAAATATCCTGCACTACCAGCATTACCGCGTGCCCCAAGTGTAAAGTGCCGGTGGCATTGGGAGGCGGAAGAACCATAGAAAAACGATCAGCTTCTAGCTTAGAGCTTTTAGCTTTTAGCTTGTCGGGATTAAAGAAGCCCGACTGCTCCCAGCGGCTATATATCTCTTTTTCTCTATCTTTAAAATCGAACTTCTTATCCAGTTCCATAAGGATTATCCTACCTGTTTTCGGCTTGGCTTACAAATTCAAATTTGGTTGGGCCTCTGGCGCATACTTCACCCCTCGCAGATAATCAATATAGGCCGCCACCGCAATCATCGCCGCATTATCCGTATTGTGCACAAAGGCTGAGGGGGTGTAGAAATTCACCCCGACCTCTTCACTCATTCGAGTCAACTCCTCTCGCAATAGTTTATTTGCCGCCACCCCACCTCCCAATATAAGCGACTGGGCACCAGATTCCTCGATTGCCCCTCTAGTCTTTTTTACTAAAATATCAATCGCCGCATTTTGAAAACTGGCAGCAGTGTCAGCTTTTAGCTTGTAGCTGTTAGCTTTTAGCTCCTGTTTACGGAGGTAATATAAAACTGCTGTCTTTAGGCCAGAAAAACTAAAGTTAAAGTCTCCCGAACCAATCATTGGGCGAGGAAAATCAATTGCTTGAGCGTCTCCCGCTTCAGATATTTTTTGAATTTCTGGTCCGCCCGGATATGGCAACCCCAACATTTTTGCCACCTTATCAAATGCCTCCCCCACCGCATCGTCTTTTGTCTCTCCCAGCTTTTCGATTTTATCTAAAGCATCCATCCGAGCCAAGATTGTGTGTCCTCCGCTGACCAGCAAGGCAACTGCCGGAAACTTAATTTCTCTCTGCTCCACCTTCCCAATTTCTTGAGGAAGATAAACGCTGTAGATATGACCCAATAGATGATTAGCCCCCCACAACGGTTTGTCTAACTTTTTAGCTAAGTCCTTCGCGAACTCAATCCCCGCCCACAATGCTGGCGCCAACCCCGGACCAACCGTAACTGCAATGGCATCAATATCGCCAATTATTTTGCCCTCCTTCCCTGATTCTTGATTCTTGATTCTTGATTCTTCAAAAATTTGCTCCGTCAAAACAGGCAAATTTTTGACATGCTCGCGTTTAGCTAGACTCGGCACCACCCCACCAAAAGGACGATGAACTTCTATCTGCGAAGAAACCACATTCTGTTCAATCACAAAATGAGGGCCTTCTAATCCCCCCTCACAGCGCACCACACTCAGCGCCGTATCGTCACAACTTGTCTCTATAGCTAAGATTCTCATACGCGAATTAGAATATCTAATTTACTGATAAGAAGCAAGGAAATTAATTATATAATAAATTATATAATTTATTATATAATTAATTTTTCGGTCGCGAGGTGCATGCATTCGAGAACTTCTACTCTTGAAGCA
>PFBB01000015.1:0-8811 GCA_002773475.1 Candidatus Harrisonbacteria bacterium CG10_big_fil_rev_8_21_14_0_10_44_23 | reverse complement strand
TAGCTCTTTGCGTCAGCGAAAGAGTAGAAAGAGAGACTCACAAACTTCTACTCTTGAAGCACTAGCTCTTTGCGTCAGCGAAAGAGTAGAAGTTTGTGAGTTGACCGCCGCATCTAGTAAATAAAAAAACGCTCCATACCCGCATGGAGAGTTTTTTTATTTATCGCTTAGACCACCCCTTCGACAAGCTCAGGGTAATTAAATCTATCTCTTAGACCACTGTGGTCGTCTTCGTGCCTTTCTTAGTCCGTATTTCTTTCTTTCTACCATTCTTGAGTCTCTAGTAAGAAATCCTTCCTTCTTTAGCTTCTTCCTTAGCTCCTCGTTCCATTTCACCAGAGCTCTAGCAATTCCGTGTCGCACTGCGCCAGCCTGACCGCTAAGGCCACTGCCCTTAACGTGCACACTAATTCCAAATTCGTCGCTAGTTTCAGTAAGCTTCAAGGGAGCGGTAACAGCGATCTGCTGTCGAACTAGAGGAAAGTACTTTTTGTAGTCAACATCATTAATTTTTATCCCCTTTTCTCCGGGTGTGATACGAACTCGTGCTGTCGCACTCTTTCGTCCACCGATTCCCTCAATATATTTTTTTTCTTTCGTTGTAGCCATATTATGCTTCGATAGTTAATCTATTCATTCTTTTTTGTCGCAATCTATTTTTTGGCAACATGTTGTAAACTGCTCGGCGCAACGCCTCGGTTGGTTGCTTTTCCAAAAGCTCTTCCAACGTCTCTGAACGTAGATGTCCGGGTCGCTGACTAGATCGGTGATACATTTTTTCTTTCATTTTTCTTCCGGTCACCTTGATCTTTCCAGCATTTTTTACCAAAACCCGATCACTTCCAGCTAGTCGTGGTTCATAGCTTGCTTCGTGCTTACCTTGAAGGATAATTGATATCTCGGTTGCTAAACGGCCTAAAATATACTCGCTAGCATCGAAAACAAACTCCTTAGAATCCTTATTAACTTTTTTTATTTCTTTAGCCTCCATATTATACAAATTCAATTACTGATTGCTCAGAAGCATCTCGCTTTCGCAATTTTCCGGTTTTGGTAATTCTTAGATATCCCCCTTTTCGGCTCTTATACTTTGGGGCAATGTCGTAATACAACTTCTCGGCCGACTTCTTTGGTAGTTTTTTCATTAAGTTGCGGAAGCTCGCTAAATCACCCTTTCTAGCCATGGTAACCATCTTCTCCACCACCGGACGAATCTCCTTGGCTCTAGCAGTAGTAGTAGTGATCTTTTCGCGCATGATTAAATTGCTTGCAAGACCTTGAACGAAAAGCTTCCTTGGACCTTTTTTTCTACCAAATTTACGCATAATCTATTTTTTTGCTTTCTTCTTAGTTGCTTTCTTTTCTTTCTTCTCTTCTCCAGCTTCAACATCGTCGTCATTCATATCCAATCCATCCAAGACTTTGCTGAATTGTTGCTTTAGAATCTTTGCTGCTTTACCAAGAGCCACGGAGGGCTTAATCGTCCCGTCGGTTTCAATCGTAAATCGCACTCGATTAAAGTCGGTCCTATCACCGACGCGCATGTTCTCCACCACGGAATTAACCTTGGCAATTGGTGAGAAGATTGCATCAATTTGGATAACCCCAACCGGTAAGGTGTCAGACTTAAATGATTCGACTGGGGCATAACCCAATCCCTTCTCTATGGTCAGCTCCATTTCCAGCTCAACTCCTTTTTGAGTGATGGTCGCGATTTTTTGATCTTTATTGATAACGCGGACCAAGCTGCTTTCCTTGATGTCTCCAGCGGTCACCTCCCCTTCTCCTTTTTTCTTTAAAGTAAGAATCTCTGGGGTTTCGTAATCAGAATAGCTGACTGCAAAATCAAATCGAATCTTTTTTAGATTTAAAAGAATCTCTACGACATCTTCCAATACTCCCTCGATGGTGGTAAATTCGTGACCCACTCCCTTAATCTTTACTTGGGTTATAGCTGCTCCAGAAAGAGATGATAGCAAAACTCGGCGAAGAGCATTGCCGATAGTAATTCCGTATCCAGCATAAAGACCCTCGATTTCAAACACTCCTTTAGTGTCTTCCTCAGAAACGGTCTTTACTTTTAAATGTTGTCCTAGGTGAATGTGATCCATGGTATTGGAATTTAATTATTTTAACCGCTATTTTCTACTTGACTGTTTTGGAATAATAATCCACAACTAGAGAGATGTCAAAAGGAATGTCTAAATCCTTTGGCGCAGAAGAAACTATCCCCTCTCTTTTCTTTGGATCCATTTTTAACCAATACGGTGTTTCGTGTTGAGACAAAGTCTTTTCTAGCTCAGCAAACATCGGACTATTTTGAGATTGTTCTCGAATTGCAATAACGTCACCTTTTTTAACCTGCCTTGATGGCGTAGCACTCTTTCGGCCATTTACCACAATGTGTCCGTGTCCTACCAATTGGCGAGCAACTGATCGGCTGCCTGCTAGGCCTAGTCGATAAACAACGTTGTCTAGCCTTCTCTCCAACAAACTCATAAAGGCTTGACCGGTTGCTTCGTGGCTATTTTTAGCTTTCAAGAAGTAATTCCTCATTTGCGACTCTCGCAAACCATAACTAACTCGAAATTTTTGCTTTTCAGCCAATTGCTTTCCGTACTCAGTCAGGCGTCGGCGAGCCTGTCCATGCACTCCCGGGCGATATGGTCGTCGAGTTGATGCAGACTTTTCACTAAAACTCCTAATTGGTTTGAGGTTTAGTTTTTCGCCTAATGCTCTTTCTTGTTTTTCTTTTGTATTAAATCCCATAAATCTATACTCTTCGAGTTTTCCTTGGTTTTGGACCGTTGTGCGGAATTGGAGTTACGTCTTTAATTGCTCGAATTGTAAATCCTTGGTTAGCGAAAGAACGAACAGAGGAGTCTCTTCCTCCACCAACTCCGCTAACAATTATCTCAATTTCGCTCATTCCAGCTTTTTTCATCTTCTCAGTTAAAGCAGCAACGATTTTGGATGCGGCAAAAGGAGTTGCCTTCTTTGGTCCAGTAAACCCGATTGATCCGGCAGAAGACCAGAAAAGAACCTTTCCCTTCTCGTCGGTCACAGTAACGATAGTGTTGTTGTAACTTGAGCGGACATAAACCTTACCAGAGGCAGTCTTCTTTTTAACACTCTGGCCAGCGGCGGCGCTAACCTGGCTCTCAATCTTTGAGGCCTCGGCTAAAGCTTCGTTTGTATCTTGTTCTCCAATCTTCTTCTTTCCCATACTATTTGAGTTCTACCTTTCTCTTACCGCTACCAGCAGTCTTTCTCGTATTGCCGCGAACGGTTCGATTGTTAGTTTTTGTTCTTTGACCTCTTGCTGGCAAACCACGCATGTGTCGAGTTCCTCTATACGCTCCCATCTCCTTAAGCATTCCAATATTTTGCTTAATCACCTGGCGCAACTCACCTTCAATTTTGTAATCACGATCGATTATCTCTTTTATCTTATTTACTTCAGCCTGATCTAAATCTTTTGCTCGCTTAATAAAATCGATTCCGGCTTCTTTTAAAATCTTCTTGGCCCTAGTAGAGCCCACTCCATAAACATAAGTAAGTGCAATTTGCACTTGTTTATCGTCGGGAATGTTGATACCAGCTACTCGCATGATTTAACCTTGTCGGGCTTTATGCCTCGGATTTTTTTTATTAATACGATAAAGTCGCCCTTTTCTGCGGACGATCTTATCATCTTTTGACCTCTTTTTTATTGAAGATTGTACCTTCATTATAGTCTTCTAGTTATTCTCCCCTTCTCTCTATCATAAAGACTGAAATCTATTAGGACCTCATCTCCCGGAACAATCTTAATGCGAAATTTTCGCATCTTTCCGGACAAGTAGCCTCGCGCCAAGCGACCGTCTTCCATTTTAAGCTTAAACACTCCGCCTGGAAGTGCTTCTTCAACGATTCCCTTTTCTTGGTTTACAGCTTTAGTATCCTGCTTTTCAGACATTTAATAGATAATGAAAAAAAGACAACCACTGCCACTGCAGTGATCGGATAAAGAATAGCAAAAGATCTTCTTAAAAGTCAAGCCCATTTCTAATCAATCTCCAATTTCACCTTATCACCGTTGGACGGAACAGTCTTGACCCAGAATGGCCACAGGGAAACCTCTGCTCTTTTCACGCCCTCAACTGCAGATAGGGTTTCTTGCAAAGCCGCCTCTTTTTTACCCAATACACTCTCTTTGAGCTTGCTCGCATCAATAATTTTCTCGATTTGTGACTTGTAGGAAACTTCCACTCTCAAAATCTTGTCTTCAAAGTTTGGCTTAACTGCACCAAACTCAATCTTCTTGCTATCAACCTGATTGCCGCCAGGGAAGTTAACCAAGGCCTTTTCCGCTAGCATTGCTTCCAATTGATCTTCCTTAAAGGCGAACTGGCTGATCTGCGCTTCGCTAAATACGGAGAATTTTCCTTCCGCATCAGCCTCCCGGTTAACCGTTTGATCTTTAATTTCAAATTCGCTCGCTCCGTCTAATACCTTAAAGCCTTCTGGGATCTTACTCATCATTAAAGCCTTCGAAGATTCTTGTATTTTTATTTTAGCTTCTTGAACGGCTTTATCTACATCCTCTTCAGTTGCCACTTTTGCCTCCCCGACGAAACCGCCTTCAGTCGGCGTTGTTATTTTTCCATAAAACGAACTAAATTTTGGATCGCCCTTAAACCCAGGAACGGTTAGCTTTTCCACCGAAGCTAAATTGTATTCTTGTCCGGGTTTATCCGCCACGATGTTTGCAGTAATAGAGGAGGGTATAATCTTCCCGTCCTTCACTTCAGCTCCCGGTACTGTCACCCCCTCAGTTATTCTAAAAATTTTTCCGTCCGGAGTCTCAAAACGAGTCGTCGCAACTAGTGGCTGGGACTCCGAGCTATGCGCATTGATTATCTCTATCTGCCCTGTCGCCTTTCTTTCAATTGTTTCTCGTCCATTAGCATCAAATCTTAGGGTTAGGTTGGTAGTCTGCGTAAATATTTGTCCAGGGATGGTGGTATTTTCCGCACTAATTTGAGTCGCGGAGCTAAGCGCGGCAACGGTACCGGAATAATCCCATGGGGTTTTCCCTGTTTCCACCAAGATCTCTGCTTTTGGTAAAACCGCCAACGCCAGATATGGAATAAGCACCAGCAAGATAACAACTCCAACCAAAATTAGTTTCCTTTTCTTCCCACCAATATGCAGCTTGCCCCCACCTTTATATTTCTTTATTTTTTCAAAAACCTTAATACCCTCATCACTGCCAAGATGTTTAAAAATGTTTTCTGGGTGATGATCTTCTAATCTTTCTGGCTCCGGTGACGGCGAATAAGGAGAAACCGCCGCTGTCGCCTCCTCCTCGGGGAGAACAATTCCTGAGTTCACTGGATTAATAGAAATTCTTCCAGTTGCCCGAGGGGTCGGAATGTCTTGAATAAGTCCGGGCTCTGGCTCAGCTGGTGGTGGAGTTGGAGCTACTGGTTTGTCGTTAATCAAAACATCGCTCACTACGCCCATCCCTGTTCTACCCAATTTAATTTCCACCATTCTTCCTTCTTCTTTGGCCTCCGGAGTTTCCTCCTCCTCAACCTCCTCTTCTGCTTCCGACTCCGCCTCCTCAACCTCTGGCTTCTTTTTGGCTTTCGTTGCTTTTTTCTTTTTCGGCTTAGGCTCTTCTTCGGCCTCTTGTTCTTTTGTCGCCTTAGTCCGAATATCAGAAATCTGTTGGCCACCCTTCATCCTTCCAAAGAAAGGATTGTGTGCTTCAAGCCCACTCTCCTTGGCCAACGCCAGCGCATCCTCATCAACAGTTTCAACAATTACTTCTTTATCTAAAATGTCGCTTTCTCTTTTTAAGAGTTTAAAATTACTGACTGACTCAGCAAACTTAGAGAACTTCGGGATCGAAAGAATGATGGAGTCGGCGTCACTGTCAATTAGCCGTTCAGCAATTGCTGTCGGTTCATCATTTTTGTTAACTGCTATTTTTTCAATACTTTTATCCTTGGCCATCCGAAAAATTTAAAATCGTTTACTTATTTTAGTATAGCATCTCAATTGAGACAATAAGGATAGATGTAGAATTAATATTTGATTGAGCTATAATTCAAAGAATGCTAAAAAGCTTATCCAAAATATTTACAGGGTTAGCCTTGGTCACCCCCCTTCTAATCAACCGCACCCTATACTTTCCATTTATCAGCGGCAAAGCTTTAACTTTCCGACTTTTAATTGAAATAGCTCTTTTGCTTTATCTTCTCCACCTACTATTTAGCAAAGATGTAAAAACTGAGCTTAGAGAGTTTTGGCTAAGGTTTAAAAAACCGATAGTTATCTGCCTTGGGCTTGTAGCTTTGTTGTTTATAGTTGGCTCAATTTTCTCCACTAATCCAGACTTAGCTTTTTGGTCTAACTACGAGCGAGGTGAAGGAGCTTGGCAGGTACTCCACTATTTTCTATTCTTCGTCTTACTCACTACCTTATTTCGAACTAAAAAAGATTTCCAATCTTTATTCCTAGTCGCAATTTTTAGCGGACTGGGCGCCGCTTTCTACGGACTCACCCAAATTCCTGCCTTCCCCCGCCCAGAACATATCGAAATAATTACCACCGGAGATCGCGCTTCCGGAACACTGGGCAATGCCTCATATCTAGCCGCCAACCTTCTTTTTACTATATCTCTCTTGGGTTATTTTATCCTACGCTCCAAATCTCAGATTACTCAAATCGTCCTTTCTCTGGGAATTTTCTTTTCCCTAACCATCTTTTTCCAAACTGGTACTCGGGGCGCATTTTTCGGTCTAATTCTCGGACTGCTAACTATACTGATATCTAATCTTTTTGTGCCCACCCGCTCCACACGAGCCAAACGTATCATCTTAGCCGTTTTGCTTATTTTGATTTTACTAGCTAGTTTCGCATTTATTACTCGCAATAGTGAGAATTGGTCTAAGCTACCCATTCCCGATCGCTATCTCGACTATCAACAAGCTGTAAGGGGCATCCAACCCCGCCTTTGGACTTGGAGCTCAGGCCTAGCCGCCGCCATGGAGCGCCCCTGGGTTGGTTGGGGAGCAGAAAATTATGGCTACCCATTCGACAAATACTACAACCCGAATCACTTGGGGCATGAATCATACTTTGATCGCACCCATAATGTTTTCCTAGAATATTGGATCAGCGGTGGAATATTCCTCTTACTTGCCCATCTAGCCACAATCTTTTTCGCCTTCCGCGCGCTAGCAAAGCAGCACAAACGCGGTGTTTTTTGGTCAATCCTTTTGGGTCTCCTCGTCGCTTACTTAATTCAAGGGTTTTTCCTTTTCGATGTCCTGGTAATCTACCTAAATCTGTATCTTGTCCTCGCCTACATAAATGCCTACCCTCACCTTGAAAAAGGAGAAGATATAAAAATCTCCAAAGGCCAAAAGATCGTGCTGGCAGGATTGATTGCGCTCTTGGCCATCAACTTCTTTATTGTCTACATCCCCTCTCTCTTCGGCCTTCTCTTTGCCGCCATCGGCGTCACCTTGTTGATGTCGATGGATTTCGACCGAGAATCTTATCGCAGCGATTCTCTAAATTTTGTTTTTGGCGGGTTGGTCTTAGCTGGCATTCTTTTCTCAATCTACTCAACAATCTACCTGCCCTACCGAAAAAATATCCTGATTACGCAGGCAATCCTCGAACGCTCCATTCTAGAAAAGGTGACCGCCAACATAAAAGCAATTGAATTCGACTCTCCAGTCGGCGATCCCGAGTCCGTTACTAACCTTCAGTCTTTTGCACTCGAACTCCAAGACGGAATTGCCCAAAACGGGGGTCAAGTAGATGAAGCCACCCTTCGGCTAGTCCTCGATACCGCCAACGAATACCACGACAAATATCTATCCATTCTCCCCGGCACTCGCACCACTTATCTAAACGGTGCCGCAAACCTTCGCGCAGGCAGCACCTTCGGAATAGATGACTATCTTCTTCGCGGGAAGAAGCTATATGAAGACGTCGTCGAACAATTCCCAACCAGAATAGAATTTATCGACGTACTAATGAAAGTTGCCAATCTACAAAATGACGAAGAACGCTACACTCAGCTCAAGGCCCAAGCCGACCTATTAAGGCCAGACATCAATTGGCCAGAGTACACAGGAAACCCCACCAGCTCTGCCAACAACTAGACAAGACAAGCCTGCCCCGTTGCGAGCCAAGCTAATCTTGGCGCGAGTCGTATGGGGATATTGACTGGTTAGAATATACCGGCAATACTCTACCTAGCACCCATAGGAGGATTAGCCCATGTCAATCTTTGATGGCCGGCGTCATCCTTCTAAAGAAGGAGACCGTGGTCACAGCAAAGCCGGATGGCTTGCCCTACTTCTGCGTAGCGTAGAAGAGTTCAACCAAAAGCTCAAGAAGTGGCGCGAAGATAATCCGAAGACGATACTCCCCCTCGATCACGTCGATCTCAGTAAGCTAAAAAATGGCGAACTGGACGGGCTTGATTGTGAAGGCATCGACTTCTCTGGATCCAACTTTTCCGATAGCGACCTGACCGGTCTTCTCAATGTCGACAAGGCAATCTGGGCCTTTGCCGGACTTTACGGAATCACCTGCTCCCCCGAGCAGGCCCTCGTGCTCTTCCAGCAGGTCTTCGAAGCCAAACTCGCAACCTAAGACCCCGCCACTCGGCGGGGTTTAAATATTTTCAAAAGCTTCTACTTATTTTCTTCGGCTGAGCATTGCTCTTTGCAGTGCCTTCATTCCAACCAAAAAACCAGCTCGTGGCTTTTGTTGGTTGAGCATTGCTCTTTGCAGCGAAAC
>PFBB01000014.1:25128-60199 GCA_002773475.1 Candidatus Harrisonbacteria bacterium CG10_big_fil_rev_8_21_14_0_10_44_23 | reverse complement strand
AGAGAGCAGGCTGGAGGAAAGGGAGTTAATCATGGGCACCGGGCCGCAGATGTAGATGTCGCGTTCTTGGTAGTCGGGGGCGACTTTTTTGACTTTTTCCAGATCGATGCGCCCGTGCAAGTAGCCGGGTAGCTGTTCTTTGGAAAGAATAAAAAAGGCTCGGCCAGAAAGGGTGTCAATTTCCTCTTTGAGCACCAGGTCGGAGGCCTTTTGGGCACCGTAGAGTAAAATTACGTCTTGGCCTTGCTCGAGCAAGCTTTGGTAGAGAGAGCGGATGGGGGTGATGCCAATGCCGCCGGCGACAAGGAGGGTTTTGTTTTTGATCGCAGCTCTTTGGGTGAAAAGACCGTAGGGGCCTTCAATCAGTACTTTAGTGCCGGGCTGAAGCTGAGGGATTTTTGCAGTGAAGTCGCCCAGCTTTTTCACGCTAATGCGAATCTGTCCGTCGCTTTTGGGCCGGGAAAGAGAAAAGGGGTGGGCTTGATACCAAAAACCCTTTTGAAAAAAGCGAAAGATCATGAATTGGCCGGGCTCAACCTTAAAGCGATCCGCTTTTTGTAGATGGATGTAGACGGAGGTCACAGAATCACTTTCCG
The DNA here is from genome assembly GCA_002773475.1 of Candidatus Harrisonbacteria bacterium CG10_big_fil_rev_8_21_14_0_10_44_23. Taxonomy (GTDB): domain Bacteria; phylum Patescibacteriota; class Minisyncoccia; order UBA6257; family 1-14-0-10-44-23; genus 1-14-0-10-44-23. The sequence goes on along the minus strand of PFBB01000014.1, from coordinate 59,603 downwards.
GCTCAACCCGCGCAATGGTAAAGCGATGCTGGAAGAAGCGGTAGAGGGGCAGAAGAAAGCGAAAAATGACGAAGCTGATTAGGATAACCAGATACAGCAGGAGCCAATAGCCATAGAAGAACTGATTGGAGTTAATGGTGGAGCCAAACTCAAACTGATGCTGATAGGCAAAAAAGATGGCTAGGTACATAAGGAGATGGATGAAGTACCATAGCTCGTACTTGAAGCGGCGTCGGATCATGGCCAAGGAAAGTAAGCCCACTATGAGAAAAAGCAGGGCGGCGGTCAGGGCTGAGAGTAGATCGTCGTTTTGATCGAAGAGCCCTAGGGCGTAGGCTAAGAAGGAGCTGGAGCGGGCCTGGGCACCAGCGACGAGGATAAGGATGGGGTGGAGAAGGATAAGCAGGATGGCTAGTTGGCCGTTTCTCTGATGGGCGCGAGAGAGACGATCTAGGCCGAAAAATCTTTCCACCCAAAGAATGCGTCCGGTATAAACGAACTGGAGAAGGACGAAATAGGCGGCAGAGAGGCCGGCAAGACGTCCGAGAGCAAGTAAGCGATGGTGACCGCCGGCGAGGAAGGCGGAGCCGGAGCCTTGAAACCAAAAATAGGCGATGATGGCCCAGTTAAGCCAGAAAAGTAGCTTCCAAAGAAATCGAGTAGATTGCATCTTGGCTACACTTTAACCCAAATAGGAGGAAATTTGTAGGGAGAGATTTCAAAAAACGCCTAGCCCGGGCGCTTTTTGAAGTCGCATTAGAGAATATGGTCCTATTCCACAATCAACTGACCCACCATACCTTGCGCTCGGTGGTTGCCGACAGAGCAGTAATATTCAAAAGTGCCAGTCTTGTTGGCAATGAATTCTACGCTAGTTGTGGCGGGAGACTGAATTCTTCCGGAGGAAACGGCAAATTCATCGATTACAATATCGTGAAATCCATCAGTATTGTTTAGCATAATGCGCACGGTATCTCCCTCGTTAACCTTTATCTCTTTTAAGGAATATTGAAAGTTGCTGGCGTCTAGGGTGAATTCTTTGACATCTTTAGTATTGGTGTCGGTTTCTCCTAGGTCGACAACTAACTCGTCTCCAGACATTTCTATGACGTTTACGTCGGAGATCTCTTCCTCTAGGGTAGAGCTTGCGAGCAAAAAGATGATTACAACTACTAGAATGATGATTAGCACCCAAATTAAGCCTTTTTTATTCATATTTGTGTTTGGTAGATAAATAACAATGTTTAGAAAGGATAGCAGAAAACCCCCATTTAGTCAGGCCTTGGTGCCTATTGCATGTGAATCTATTGTGTGTTATAGTGTCTTTAACTTAATTCTCCACCGCGAAAGCACAAATCAAACACCTGGGACAGAAGCGAGCTTCGTATTTGAATTATTGTAATTAAAATTATTTATTTTTATTGCTACCAATTAAGGTAGCTAGTTCTACATTTATGATGAGTCCAGCAAAAGGACACTCCCAAACTGGGAGTAGGCCGGCCGCGAGAAAAAGCGCGCCAGCCAGAGGAGGTCGGGGTAGTTCGCTAGGAAAGCGAAACCACCGTCGATCTAGAGGGGGCGCGAAAGCGACCGGTGCTTTGAGCACAAACCCCTATTTAGGAAAGAAAAACTACCCAAAGGTCCCTCCTATCGAAAAGGGGCGGATTAGGATTATCCCCTTGGGAGGTGTTGAGGAGGTCGGAAAAAACATGACAATTGTTGAGACCTACGATGATATCTTCATCTTTGATGTTGGTTTTCAGTTTGTCACCGAGGAGGAAACTCCCGGAGTTGACTACATTATTCCCAATATCCGCTATCTAGAAGAGCGGAAGAATAAAATCCGAGCGATCTTGATCACTCACGGACACTTAGACCACATTGGCGCTTTGCCCTTTGTTGTGGACCGATTGGGATATCCGCCAATTTACACAGCTGAAATTACTGAGTTGTTGGTGCGAAAGAGGATGGAAGAGTTTCCTCAATTAAAGAGATTGACCTACATTCCATTTGAAGCAGGCACTAGAAAGAAAATTGGTTCAAGCTATATCCGATCTTTTCCGGTCACCCACTCTATCCCCGACTCTATGGGATTTTCGGTGGAGACCGATGTGGGAGACATCGTGGTAAGCGGCGACTTAAAACTCGACCACTTTAATGGAGTGCCATCTGAAAAGGAAGAGAAAGTTTGGGGAGAGGTTGGCGACCGTCGCAACATATTCTTTATGTGCGACTCCACAAACGCCGAACAGGAAGGATATTCTACCGACGAGCACACTCTGATAAAAAACATCGACCAGCTGATTAAAGAAGCGCCGTACCGAATTATTGTTGGTACTTTCGCTTCGCAGTTTGCTCGAATCACTAAAATTATTGAATTAGCAGAAAAACACGGACGCCACGTCGTAGTCGAAGGACGATCAATGAAGGTGAACGTGGAAATCGCCAAGAAAGCTAGAAGGCTAGACCTTAAACCCGGTCTTTTGATTAGCGCAGAAGAAGCGGCAAAATTGCCCGACAATAAAGTCTTAATCATTGCGACTGGGGCGCAGGGAGAAGAATTTGCAGCATTGATGCGTATCTCAGCGAAGAAACACAAAGTTATTCAACTTACCGACCGAGATACCATCATGCTTTCCTCTTCTATTATTCCTGGAAATGAAATGTCAGTTCAAAAGCTTAAAGACAACCTGACTCGTTATGGTCTGCGTTTCTTTAACTATCACACCACCGACATTCACACCTCCGGACACGGAAACATTGAAGAATTGCTTTGGATTAACCAAAAGGTTAACGCGAAGTACTTTATGCCAGCTTATGGATATCACTCCATGTTGCGCTCTCATGCGCAGGCGGTTATCGACAGTGGTTTTCCCGCTGACAAGGTAATCATCCCAGACAATGGAATGATCTTAGAGTTTGACGAAAAGGGAGAACTGATGATCTTAAAGGCGAAGGCTCCGTCGGACATTATGGCGGTTGATGGACTAAGGATTGGAGAAATCCAAGACGTTGTGATCCGGGACCGAAAGGCGTTAACCAAGGACGGAATCTTTGTTGTTATTAGTGCTTTAGACTTAAACACGGGAGATATAAAGAAATCAATTGATATTATTTCTCGCGGATTTATTTATCTACGAGACTCTCAAAGACTAATGGACGAGGCTAGAAAAGTGGTAAAGGCCTCTATCGCCCAGTATGCGAAGGGCCAAAAGCCGATAAACTTTGAGGTGCTTAAAAAAGAAATGAGCAAAGAAATCGAGCGCTTCCTTCTGAAGAAAACCGGAAAGCGACCGATTGTTATTCCGGTAATCTTGGGGATTTAAAAGAAGCTTTTAGCTTTGAACTTATAGCTTTTAGGGAGACGTTGGTTTGAAGCGGTTGCTTGCTTCAAACAAAAAACCGCAGAGCAATCTGCGGTTTTTTGTTTTTTTGACATATATACTCTAATGTATTAAACTATCGGAACTTTGCTTGGGCGTACCGAGTGAGGTCCATAGGGTGTATTTTTGACGTTTTATCCCAGGATGCCTGCGGGCTTAATCCTCAAAATAAAACGTCATTGGAGTTTGACAATGAGTGGTCAGTACAAGCACCAGGGCTCTGTAGCCGGAACGGATGTTCTCAGCGTCACAGACCTCGGAGGAGGCCTCGAGCTCAAGCGCACGCGAAATCTCGAGTTCACCCATGCCGAGGCGGTGAAGCTGATCGAGGCCCACGAGGACTTCCCCGGAGATCGCAAACTCAAGCAGGCCCACGTGGACTACTTGGTCAAGGCGATGATCCGAGGAACGTTCCACCCGGAATGGGTTCACCTGATCATCTGCCGCTATAACGGCAAGACCTATCGGATGAACGGCCAGCACACCGCCTGGGCTAGACTGGAAATGCCGGCGGGCTGGAAGTGCGGAGTGAAGGTTTTGGAGTATGAGGCACAAACCGAACAGGACGTTCGGACGCTCTACTCCAGCATCGATCGCTCCAGTCCTCGAACTAGGGCCAACGTGATCGAGAGCTACCTCGCTGGAAGCGAGGAGTTCAAGAGCGTTAAGACGGCTACCCTGCGGGCAGTTCCGCGTGGGTTTAGCCAGTGGTTCTGGACCAGCCAGCACGAACGCTGCCAGCATGACGGTGACGATGTCGCCTACCTGCTGCGCACCGATCACTACGACCTGGCTATCCGAGTTTGTTCGTTCTTGGACAAGCTCAGCCCGAAGGAGCACAAGCACATCTTCCGTGGGCCGGTGGTCGCAGCGCTGTTTGCCACCTTCCACAAGGCTCCCCAGATCGCACCCAAGTTCTGGATGCCGGTGTGTGATGGGACGGGAATGGAGAAGAGGACCGATCCTCGGCTGAAGCTGCGGACTACCCTCCTTCAGGCCGCCGTTGGTTTTGGTGGTGGCGCTACCTCCGAAAAGAAGCGCGTTAGCCAGGAGGAGATGTTCCGCCTGTGTATCGCGGCTTGGAACGCTTTCCGGCAGGAGCGACCTCTCCAGATCTTGCGGGCCAGTGAGCGGGGTCGGCGAACGCGAGTTCGCTAGCGGATAGCCCCCCCTCCTCGACATGGACGTGGCGACGAAAGTCGCCGCGTCCATTTTTTTGTTTATAGAAATGGATGGCCCCCCGCCACGGTGATGTGGGGGGGGGCCCGACGGAGCTCACCTGTTGCAACCAGGCGAGCGAACGATTATTAGCGGCAACAAAGGTGAACAATTGGGGAGCACTGGCCAGCTCAACCCAACTTAGGCCGACTGCAAACCGTTTTGCTGGCTTACTGCTGCCGTCATTGGGAGGCCGAGCGTTCACAGACCTCGACTCCGCGGTGGGACAGGTTCCTGATTGATCCAGCTCGTGATTTTGCTGAGCTTTGGTTGCAGCTTGCCAAACCCCAACACTGAAATCTATCAGTTCTACTTTTAGTATAAAACGGTGTGGCTGCCGATCAATAGCGAAAAGTTGAAAACTTTTTTATTGTTGACGAAAATTGGGGCCAGTTTGGTATATAATAAGTAAATGGATGATGTTTGGGATTTAAAAAATCAATTATCTTTTACTCCGGCCATTGAGAATCGTGAGAAATTGAAAAAGTTTTTGAAGGTGGTGGTTGGTGGAATGGGTGGATCACGCTTGGCGGCAGACCTACTCCCCCTCTTAGGGGCAGATGCTGAAATTGTTTTACACAATGACTATGACTTGCCCCACCTCAATGACGAGGAGGCAAAACAAACTTTTTTTGTTGCTAGCTCCTTTTCTGGAAATACAAAAGAGACCCTGTCCTTTGCCAGAGAGGCGATCCGGCGCGGGCTTAGTTGGGCGGTGATTAGCTCTGGAGGAGAGCTGCTTGAGCTAGCTGAGTTAGAAAGAGTGCCTTTCGTTCGCCTACCCGAGCCCAATCTTCCTCCCCGAGATGCAATGGGTTACTCAATTGTTGCCTTGGCGGCCATGCTTCAGGACCAACACCTATTAACTCTTCTCAACCGACACGCGGATGTAGTTGACGTTGAGGCGCTCGAGGATCAAGGGCGCAATCTTGCAAGGGCTCTACATTCTAGAATGGCAATTATCTATGCTTCGAAGCGAAATAAGTCTATCGCCTATAACTGGAAGATTAGGTTAAATGAATCAGCAAAAATTGCCGCTTTCTCCAATATATTTCCGGAGGTGAATCACAACGAGGTGGTGGGCTTTTTAGACAACCCCGACAACGGCGGGTTGTTGTCCAACTGTTACTTCATCTTTTTGTATGACGAAGAGGATGATAAGCGTCTATATAAACAGATGCAGGTGACGCAAAGATTTTATGAGGAAGCGGGATATTCTCTGAGCGTTATCAATTTAACAGGAAAGGACAAGCTGAAGAAAATCTTTAATGCTTTAATCTTGGCAGACGAATGTGCGAAGTCTTTAGCAAAATTAAGAAACCTTAGCCCGAACTCGACTCCGAGTATAGAAAATTTAAAAAGATCTGAAGATTAATGAAAATTCTTTTTGATATTGGCGGAACAAATACGCGACTAGCTATATCTCCCAACGGGAGGAGAATTGAAGAGATTATAATGTGGCCAACACCAAAGGACTACGTGGATGGGTTTGGCTTGATTAGAGAAAATATTTTAGGCTTAAGCGAAGAAAAGAGGATTAAGTCAATTTCGGGTTGCCTCGCCGGCCCATTAAGTCCGGAAAAGGACATGCTGATCGGTGGGCCAAATTTGGAGGGATGGATTGCTCGTCCGATAGGAAAGGATTTAGAGAGGTCTTTCCGCTGTCCGGTGAATCTGGAAAATGACGCGGCTTTAGCTGCTTTGGGCGAGGCGCACTATGGCGCTGGGAAACCCAAGGGGATAATGGCGTATATAACCATTGGGACAGGGGTTGGTGGCGCAAGGGTGATTGATGGGAAGATCGATAAATTTTCAGTTGGGTTTGAACCGGGGCACCAAGTAATTGATGTTGATCGGCTGGCCTTAAATACAAGCGAGCACGGGACGCTAGAAGAGTTGATTGGAGGCAGGGCGATTGAAACTCGTTATGGAGATAAGCCGTGGCATTTAGATAAATCTGAGTGGGAAAAATTTAGTCGTTGGCTTGCGGCAGGTCTCAATAATGTTATGGTGATGTGGTCGCCAGAGTTGATCGTACTGGGCGGATCAATGATTACCAAAAAAACTGGCTTCACTATCCACCAACTCGAAAAAGATCTGCGACAAATGTTAAAAATATTCCCAGACTTACCTAAGTTAAAAAAGTCAGAGCTGGGAGACCTTGCCGGCTTATACGGCGCATTGCAAGTTTTAAGAAAATAAATATATGGATTTTAATTCAATTCTTCAATCCATCTCTGATGGTTTGGCTAGGTGGTTTGTCGACCACAGCGTAGCGATTTTAGGAATTATTGTCGCTGCTATAATTTTACGTTGGGTAGCTAAATGGGTTATTGAGAAGATGGTCCGAACCTTAGTACGTGAAAATAAAAACCTTTCTGCGAGGGCAGAGGAGAAAAGGGAAAATACATTAATTTCTGTTTTCCGAGGAACGGCCTCTTTAGTAATTTTCCTTCTGGCGATTCTTATGATCTTATCAGAATCCGGCCTAGATATTGGCCCCTTGATCGCCACGGCTGGAATTATTGGTTTGGCAGTTGGTTTTGGTGGTCAGTACTTAATTAAAGACCTCTTGGCTGGTTTATTTATCCTGCTGGAAAACCAATACCGAGTTGGAGACGTGATTGAAGTGGCTGGAGTTTCTGGAGTGGTAGAAGGACTTAACTTGCGTATTACGATGTTGCGAGACCTAGATGGAACCTTGCATTACGTGCCGAACGGAGAGATAAAGACAGCTTCAAATAAGTCTATGGGATTTGCTAGAGTAAACATGAATGTTGGAGTTGGATACGGTGATGATCTAGAAAAAGTGAAGAAAGTTATAAATGCGGTTGGAGATGATTTGACTCAAGACCCGGAATGGAAAGACAAAATATTGAAAGCTCCGCAGTTTGTTCGGGTGGAAAACTTTGGAGATAGCTCGGTGGATGTGAAGATCTTAGGAGATGTGCAGCCGCTGGAGCAGTGGGCAGTTGCTGGAGAGTTTAGAAAGAGGCTAAAAGAAGCCTTTGACAAAGAAGGGATCGAAATCCCCTTCCCTCAAAGGGTTATTCACAAGGCGGAGTAGGCTTTTGCTTTGAAAAGAAAGACCCGCGAACGCTTGATAGCAGTTCGTAGGCTTTTTGTTGTAAATTATCCCTGGGTTATCCCAGGGATAACCCAGGGATGCCGGGGGTAAGCTACAAGCCTTTGCTCATCCTTGTTATACTTAAGGCATGCTAAAGATCTATTATAAAAATCTTAAAATGCCGGAACTCGAGGAGCGTCAGCGATTTGAGGCCGGATCTTTAATTGAGGCCGTAAACCCATCCTCGGAAGAGGTGAAACGACTGCACAACGAACTACGCATTGAGCCGAGAATGTTGGATGATGCTATGGACATTACTGAAGCACCTCGCTTGGAGGTGAGTCACGATATTAACTATGTTTTTGTCCGCTCCCCTATTGAGGACGAAGATGGAATGATTAGCACGACACCGGTAATGATTGCTATCAGCGAAACTTTTGTGTTGGTGGCCTCCAGGGCAAAGTTGGCTTGGATTAATGAGTTGGCAAATGCGCAAGAAGAGCTAACCACCACTCAAAAGACTAGGATGGCGCTTCAAATTCTTCAACGCTCCAACTCAGAATATTCTCGAGTGCTACAGGGAATTAACCGAAAGATAAACGAGCTAAGTTTTCGGGCGCGGAAAGAATCGATTGATAATAAGGAGATCATGAGCTTTATTAGCTTTGAGGAAACCTTGAATGAGTTTATGAATTCTTTAATCCCGCAAAATACGGTTTTTCACAAATTGCTAGAAGGAGGATCGCTGGATTTATATAATGAAGACAAGGGACTGATTGAAGCATTGATTTTGGGCTCACAAGAAATAATTGACCTATCTAAGGCGAGCCTAAAAACTAGTATGAATATCCGCGACGCTTATTCGACGGTTTTAACCAACAGCCTAAACCGAGTGATCAAGTTTTTCACCTCGCTAACAATTATTTTGACGGTGGCGGTTATCGTCCCCTCTTTCTACGGCATGAACGTAAAATTGCCACTGCAAGAAAATCCATCCGCTTTTTGGATAATAGGTGGAGCAACGGCAATAATCTCCTTCCTTTTAATCTGGGTTTTTAACAAAAAGAAGTGGCTCTAGAAAAATAGGCCAACAACAGTGCCAACCACAATGGCTAGTCCTCCTACAACGAGCATCCTAAGGGCGACTCGACTACTTTTGATGTGACTAATTCTAGCGCTCAATAGGCCAAGGCCGAATAATGAGATCATCGAAAGAAGAATAGAAAATACTAGTGCCTGAAATGGAGCAAAGAGAAAGTAGGGCGCAAGTGGAATGAAGCCAGCGAGGAAGTAGGATAGAAACATTATTCCCCCGCCGACTACGGCGAGTTGATTGTATTTGTGACGATGACGACTAAACTCCTCGGTGGAGCTTTCGGCAAGGAAACTTCCTGCTCCCATAGAGAGGGCTTCAACAAAAATTAAAATTACTCCAGTGAGGATAATGGTGGCGCTTTCTACTCCGGCGATTGCGACTCCCGAAAGAAGCCCAACAGTGGAAACTAGACTATCTTCGACTCCAAAAACGAAATTTCGTAGATATTCTCTTTTGCTTTCTTGGTCTAAGGTATTCATACTATATAATTATAGTAGTAAATATGAAAAAAATCTTGTCCCTTACATTGTTTTTTTCTATCTTGTTGCCGATGATAACTTTGGCAACGGTTTATTATGAATATGCTCCCGATCCTTGGAACTCTCAGAGATATTTTAATACATCGGGATATGTGGAGCAGGTCTTTCAGACTAGAAAAGACATTCTGTTGACCGGTTTCGATTTTTGGCTAGATAACTCTGGAAGCACTGATGACATAACCCTAACTCTTTACGATGAGTTTGGATCCGTCTTATCAACTAAAATTGTTTCCCTCTCCTCCACCCCGTCAAAGCCGGGGGGAAAAAAGTTTCACGTTGATTTAAACAGCAATATATTATTGTCTGGATATTCGACCTACTGGGTAAGGATATCGTCCTTGCCATGGATGGGGGTTTATTATAGCCCGACTACAGTGTTTCTAACTCACAACGAAGACGCTATATCACCATACTTGCAGGGGCGGGCTAGAATTGATGGTGAGGATCAGGATTTTTCTTTTAAATATGCTTTGCACTATCTGCCGCCAGAAGGAGGAGGCGCTTCAGTGGAAGAGGGGGCGGTGGTGGTTGAGCAGCTAGAGCCAGGTGTTCCCATCCAAACAGTTGTGACCAATGCTAGGGTAGTAGCGAAGACTCACCACTCTGTCACCCTGGCTTGGACTACTAATGTGGCGGCAGACTCCGGAGCGACTCTCAGGACGCAATTGAACCCTTTGTATGTGGTAGCGAGCGGATATGATCCGACCCTAGAGCTTGAGCACTGGTTAACTATTGGTGGCCTGGGTCCGGACCAGCTTTATTTTGCTGATGTTTTTTCTAGACAGCTAGACCAGAACGAAGAGCTTCTAACAACCTATACTATCGGTTTTAAGACGGAGAAAACTTCGGCTAATGCGATTGTTGAGGATCCAATAAATGGGGAGGACACCCCGCCAGAAGATGTCGCTCCCGAAGAAGGCAGTGAATTTGTTGTCGTGCCAGATGAAGTAACGGATGAGCTTGGGCAGGCGGCAGGAGAAAATGAAGAGGGCGCGATTGCTGGCTTTGATCAAATCAACACTGCCGAACAGCAGCTTCCTCCGGGTATCGAGGGTAGTAGCGCCGGTGGAGACGTTAAATTCTCTTGGACTGAACCGGAAGATGGACCACCGAGAGATGGTTATCGAATTGATATTTTTGATGAGGAGCACAACTTAGAACGTCAGTTGTATGTTGACGCTGACGCAACAGAGGCAGATATAGCGCAGTTAACTGCAGGAAAACACAACATAGTGATCTACGCAAACGATGACCAAACATTTAAAAAAGTAGCAGCTCCTACTGATTTTCTGATTAGAAAAGGGGTTAGCCCGATTATCTGGATCGGTTTGGCTGTTTTGCTAATTATTGGAACGACCATTGGACTCTCAGTCTGGCGCTACAAAAAAGACCAAATCCAATTAGCTAAATTTACCAACCAATAGGAGTAATCGCGAAAAATGCTAAATTTTTAAAAATGCGAAATGCCCGTTGCGGATAATAAAATAGTTTATAAGGAACTAAGCTTTGTTGTCGTCGGGGCTGTTTTTGAAGTTTATAGGAGCTGGGCTGGGGCCTAGCTGAGCGCGACTATCAGCGTGCTCTAGCAAGTGAGTTTGTCAAAAGAAAGATTGACTTTAAAGAACAGGTTTATATCCCTTTAAAATATAAAGGTGAAGTAATAACCAAATATTTTGCTGATTTCGTTGTTGAGAATAAAATTCTTATAGAGTTGAAAGTTGTCCACAAACTTGGATATTCTAATGCGAAGCAGGTATTGGCCTACCTTAGGTCGTCCAGATTAAAGCTTGGTTTGCTTGTTTATTTCACCAGAGAGGGTGCAAAATATAGACGCGTGCTAAATTCCGCTGTTTAAATTTCGCGTTTTTTTCCTTTATTTTCGCATTTTTGCGATTACTACACTCTGAGATAGCGCTGCATTGATGTCCAGCTAGAAACTAGACCGAGGCCTACCCCAAACAAGACTAAGGCGAAGAAGAGACTGAAGAAATTTGAATAGAAGTAACTTTCGAGAGCTAGCCCGGGAAGGAATTTGTCTAGGTGGGGCGACATAAAGTTAATTATTGGCGCAGTAATAAGCAGAGTAACAATAGTGCCGGTCAGTCCGTAGAAGATGCCGTTAACTAGGTAGGGGCCTTTAATGAAGGAGTTTGAAGCGCCAACTAATCGCATAACCATAATCTCCTCTCTAGATGAGTAGATAGCTAGACGAATGGTGTTATAAATAACTAGAGCGGCGGCTAGGGTGATGAAAATAGCAATACCTAAACCAAACCCATTAGCGGTTTCGATGAGGCGATTAAGCTTTTCAATAGCCTCCCTATTACGGGTGAAATCTACTTCATCGATAATTGGCTCGAACTCTTGGTTGGACAGATAAGCGGCGATATCGGGATATTGATTGGGGTCTTCGGCTTGAATGTTTATCAGAGCCCTGAAGGGGTTGCCTTGGATCAACTCCAATGCTTGAGATACGGCATCGTCTGTGTGGCTAGCCTGAACCTCGGCTAAGGCGGCCTCGCGAGAAATGTATTCGGTCCCTCTGATTTCTGGGAGAGTTTTAAGGGCGGTTTCTATTTTTAATATATCTTCCTCCTCCGCATTAACTTTGAAATATACGGAAATATCTATCTTATCTTCAATGGTTGTGACGGCGTAGTCGGTAACAAAGCCAAAAATCATTAAGCTTTGGTACATTAAAAGAGCTAAAACCATGATCACGATGGTGGCGGTCGAGAGCCAGGCGTGGCGCCAGAAATATTGAGCGCCGTATTTTACGATTCTTCCAATTGTAAGCATGGTAATGAATTATGAATTAGGGATTGATTAAACGTTGTCGCAGTTAATGTTGTCTGGAATAATTTTGTTTTTTGGTTTTCCGCCTGCTACTTAATACTTAATATAAGATACTGTCTACATTATAATGTATTTACCTTGAGCCTCGTCGCGGACCAATCGGCCATCAACTAAACTAATAACACGCTTATTTACTTTATTGATGACATCTTTGTTGTGGCTGGCAAAAATTACCGTAGTGCCGAGCTCGTTAATACGCATTAAGAGCTTAATAATCTCTTCGGTATTGATGTCGTCTAGGTTTCCAGTGGGCTCGTCGGCAACTATAACTGCTGGGTTGTGGATCATGGCGCGAGCGATTGCTACGCGTTGCTTTTCTCCGCCAGATAGTTCGTGGGGGAAGTTGTATTTTTTATGGCTCAAGCCGACCATGTCTAAGACTTGAGGCACAAATTCTTCTATTTCGGACTGTGGCCGCCCGGCGGCTTCTAGTGCGAAGGCGATATTTTCGTAGGCCGTCTTGCTGGGAAGTAATTTGAAATCTTGAAATACAACTCCGATCTGTCTCCTTAGATGGGGCAGCTCGTTGTTTTTTAGTTTGTTTACTTCGTATTCGCCAACGAGGATTCTTCCCCGAGTGGGTTTTTCTTCGCCGATCAACAATTTTAGGATAGTTGATTTTCCGGCGCCCGACTTGCCGACTAGGGAGACAAATTCACCGGCTTCAATTTGGAAGGTTACGTCTTCTATTCCAATAGCCTCTTTGTTTACCTTGTCGTATATTTTGGTGACGTTTTGGAAATTAATCATTGTAAAAAGCTTGTAGTTGGTAGCGAGTAGTTTGTAGTGATGGTGGGATAAAACAATTATAACATGACTAGGATTCATCCTCCTCCAACCCAATCTCTGCTTCGATAAACTTATCTAGCCCCCCATCTAAAACCTTGTCTGGTTGGTTAGATTGGACATCGGTTCGATGATCTTTAACTTTTTTATAAGGGTGGAGCACATAAGAACGAATCTGGCTCCCCCACTCTGGCTTGGCGTGAGAGCGGAGATCTTTTAATTCCTGGGTGCGGTGTTTTTGTAGTAAGTGGATGAGCTTGGACTTTAATAGACTAATGGCCTTCTCTTTGTTTTGTTGTTGGGAGCGCTCTAACTGGCTAGCGGCGGAGATGTTGCTAGGAATATGAACTACTCTGACCGCAGTATCGCGCTTATTGACGTTTTGGCCTCCGGGACCTGAGGAGCGAGAGACTTCTACCTTGAGATCATCTTCGGGAATATGAAAATTTTGCACCTCGATATGGGGAAGGACTGGTAAAACATCAACTAGAGCAAAAGAGGTGTGGCGTAGTTTTTTGGAATTGAATGGTGAGATGCGAACTAGACGATGCACTCCGGATTCTTTTTTTAGTGTGCCGTAGGCATATTCTCCTTTGATTTCGATCGTGTCGTCATCAACTTGTGCCGTCTTAAATCCTCGTTTTTGAGCGTAGCGCAAATACATCCGGACCAACATGTTGGTCCAGTCTTTCGCGTCATCGCCGCCAGCTCCAGAATAGAAACTGATTTGGGCGTTGGATTTATCGTATTTTCCTGTTAGTGATTGGAACATATTTATTGGAGCCGATGGCCGGATTCGAACCGGCGACCCATCCCTTACGAAGGGATTGCTCTACCAGCTGAGCTACATCGGCCTCGAATGTAATAATGCCTGAAAGCTTGGGTATGGACAAGGTTTGCAAATAAATTGATGGATGGTACGATATCCAAATCGGGCGTTAATAGGAAAGGAGGCAAGAGAATGAGCGGATTGGGAGAGCCTGGACACATTTGTAGCGAACCGAGTGAAGCGGAAAAAATGCTTCCTCTAGTTCGATTGATTGCCAGCGATATCCGAGCAAAGTTCAGCGTGCTTAGGAGCCTTAGCAAAAAACAGCATAGGCTAGTGAACGTAGATTCTCAAGAGCTGAGAGATCTGCGGAGGCAGATTGGCTTGGTGTCGGAGGAAATCGAGCACTGCATGGCCGAGCTTCAAAAAATCGGCTTAGAGCTGATTGATATGGATACGGGAGAGGTGAGCTTTCCAGCGGTTTTTGGCGGAAATCTAGCTGAATTCCTCTGGGAACCAACGGAGGAGCACGTGCATCGATGGCGGCGAGTCAATGAGACGGAGTGGCACGACATCCAGGACATCTTAGGCCGCATCTGACGAAGTGAGCCGCCAGCCCCCTGTGGGCTGGCGGCGCTTTTTATTTTTGCCGGTTTCTACTAATATTAGCTTGTTGCGGGCGTAGTATAGTGGTAATACGTGACCTTCCCAAGGTTAAGTCGGGAGTTCGATTCTCCTCGCCCGCTCAAGCTTAGTTTGCCTTTACGCTTTCGCCGTCCCAAAAATAACCAGGGTAGAATATTTCGATCTCTAGGTCTTTTTTCCGAGCTTCTAGCCAAGTGTTAAAATCAATTGATTTGCTGTTGAGGTCTTGGATGAGCAGGGCTGTTTCGGCCTCGGGAATTAATATTAGGCGCTCAAACTCTTGCCAAGATACATTGAAAAGATTTTCTATCGCCGTAACATTTTCTTCTGTGTTGTTTTGCTCGATGGCTTCTAGTTGACTGTTGATAGACTGTTTGATCTCTTTTGTCTCCATCTTCTCGTAGAGAGAGCCGTGAACAATTTCGACGTCGACAAGTTTTTCGAGTGTGGCTCGTTTAAGCTCTTTAAGAAATTCTTTATCGGTTGCGGGATCGTCTGCTCCCTGCTGGCTGGCTTGTTGCCTATAGAAGCTTAGGGCGGCGTTGAAGCTGATGTCGAAATCTTTAGCCGCAATCAAACCCTGACCCACATTAGCGATGGGGTAATTTTTTTGGGACAGAAAATAATAGGCCCCAAAAATTATTAGGATGAAAACGACTGCTATAATAAAAAGTTTTTGATACTTCATTCTTCGGGTACGAGAATAAACATTTTTTCTCCGGGGCGACGATAGTTAAAGCGGGACTTAAATTCTTTAGCTAGATTATCCGGGATACCAAAATACTGAATTTCCGCCGTTAGGTCAGCGTTTTCTAGGTCGAGTTCTGAAACAATTTTTTGGTCTTCTTTGAGGGCAGACTTAAGAGCCAACCTTTCTCGATTGATGTTGTTAAGCTGAATAGCTAAAACGGCTATAAGAGCTAAGATTATGGTGGTGGCGATTAAGTTTCTCCTCATTGCTATTTAGTATATCAAAAAGAGCCCCGAAGGGCTCTTTTTTGCACTATCGGATCTCGTAGGTTACCTGAACGGTGACATTTATTTCTTCCTGCCCCGGCTCTAGCTGAGCAGAAGGACTTTTTACCATTGCGTCTCCACCCATTCCATAAGCGGCTTCGGCATACATCACTCTAGGCATACTTCCGTTTGATTCGTAGAAGGTTACCACGCGAGCGATATTTACTCCGGCGGCATCTGCCATGTTTTTGGCTTTGTTCCACGCATTATCAAAGGCCTCTTCTCGGGCAGACTGAGTAAACTGATCTGGGTCCTCAACTTGGAAGTTGAATGAATCAATTTGGTTTACCCCGTACTCTGTTAGCCCGCTAACTATATCGCTAGCGGTTTCTAGGTCACGAAGTTGCGCGGTCACCGAAATACGTGCTTCATAGCCAGTAATTTGTTGCTGGTCGTCTATGCCGTTAAGGGGACGGTAGGAATAGCGAGGGTAAAGATTTACATTGCTGGTTTTAATGTCTTTGTCTTTTACTCCGCTGTCTTTAAGGAAGCTGACAGCCTTGGATATCTTTTCGCTTGTTTCGTCTTCTGCGTCCTTGGCAACCTTTGCTTCAGACACGACGCTAAATCGTAATTCCGCGATATCGGGCTCAACTTTTACAGACCCCTCACCCGAAACAGTTATCGTGCGAGTAGGTTGAGTAGCATTGGAGGCTCGAACCACTGCCAAGCTAATGGTGATTCCGAGGATGACCGCAACAACTAAGGTGGCATTTAGGAAATGCCAGAACCATTCTTTCGAATTAAATTTCATATTATTTGTTATTTTTTTTAATAATTTCGGCCATTTTTGCAAACTCTGCGGATTGGAGGCTGACGGAGCCAACCAATACACCTTCGACGCCATCTAAGCCTAGATAGCTTTGAATATTAGCAGAATTTGTCGATCCGCCATAGATGACGGTTGGATGGTGGATATGCTTTCGGCTGAGGCGAATAATCTTTTTAATCATTTTCTTTACATAGTCGGGGTCGGCGGCATTAGCTCCTTCGTTGCTGCTAATGGCCCAGATCGGCTCGTAAGCGACAATGATTTCTTCTTTTTTATCTAATCCGCTAAGGGCATTGTTTATCTCTTCGGTAATAAACTCTTCTGATGTGGGGTCTTCTCTGTCCCCCTCCCCAACACACAATATTGGCCGGATTCCTGCTGATAGAGCGGCTTTGAGTTTTAAGGAAATCAGTTCGTTGGTTTCTCCTAGCGCCCTTCTCTCACTGTGTCCGACAATAACGTACTCAACTCCGGCTTCTTTCAACTGCGCCGCTGATACCTCTCCCGTGTGGGGCTTGCCATCGCTAAGGAAAATATCCTGCGCCCCTAGCTGGGCATTTTTAAGGGCCCCTCGGATAGACTCAAGATAGATAAATGGAGGGCAAATGATTACTCCTTCTAAATCGGTGGCGTGGGCTAGCCCAACAGCCGCCTCTTCTGAATCGGGGTTCATTTTCCAGTTTGCGATGAGCAGTTTATTCATATTTTAATATGATACCACTAAAACAGTGCGATAATCCCGATCGATATAGCGGAAATGATTGCGGCAGAAACTAGTAAGCCAAAGAAGATCGCGGGGATTGATTTGCGGGGAGGAATTCTAAAAAGAATGGCTACTAAGCTGGCGGTCCAAGCCCCGGTGAGAGGGACGGGAACGGCAACAAGGAAGAATAAAACGACTGCGCCCCAATTATCAAATTTGTTAGTGTGGCGCGAACGGGCCTGAGTGAATATTTTATTTAGAATAATTTTAGCTAGATAGAATTTTTCAGATAAATAATCGCTCAACATTGGGAGGAAGATAAAAAGAATCGGAACGGGGAGAAGGTTGCCGAGGATGGAAAAATAAATCGCCCTTGGAAGAGAGAAGGAAAAAGCGGCGAGGGCAACTGGGATGGCCCCCCTTAGTTCAAACACGGGGGTGGCCCCCATTAAAATGGTTAATATATTCTGAATCACTTTCCTGATTGAAGTCTTTCTTTGTAATAGAAATCAAGGACGTCTTTGGCAATAGGGATGGTGTTTAAACTCCCCTCTCGAGAGTCTTCGACTAATACCAAGATTGCGATTTCTGGATTTTCTGCTGGGGCGTAGCCGACAAAGAAGGCATTAGTCTTGGTGTTGTTTTGGATTTGGGCACTACCGGTTTTGCCAGCAGAGCTAAAAGGAAGATAGCTTAATAGGTGGGATGTGCCATAGTCCTTAGTCACCCCTTGCTCCATTCCAGCCCGCACCTCGCCGAGCTCAAATTTCCAGTCGGAGTAGCTAAGCACCACTTCGGGATTATTTTCTAAAACAACCTCACCCAAAGAATCGGTGATGGTTTTAGCTACGTAAGGACGATACATTAAACCTCGGGTGCCAATAGAGGCGATGAAGCGAATTAACTGAATTGGGGTGACTCTAAGATTGCCTTGTCCAATGCTGATATTGTAGGTGTCTCCCACTCGCCAAGGCTGGCCAGTGCGATCTTCTTTTTCTTTAATACTAGGCAAAAATCCAGTTGCCTCCGCGTTGAGATCGATGCCGGTGGTTGAGCCTAAACCAAAGTATTGCCAATAGTTTCTTAGCCTATCTATTCCTAGACCTACCAGGTCTTCAAAACCCCCTCCAACAGCGTAAAAATAGACGTTAGAGGACCGTGCGAGGGCAGAACGAACATTTACCCATCCATGAGCTTTCCAGTCTAAAAATCGGCTTGGTTTGTCTGGATAATAAGGGTTGGGAATTTCGATATAGCCCTTAGATTCGATGCCAAAAACGTCATCCACGACCTTCTCTTTCAGGGCAGCTAAAGCCACAAGGGGTTTGATGGTTGAGGCTGGATTGTAGGCGCCACTAACGGCTCGATTAAATAGCGGTTGGTGAGAATCTAAGAGTACGTCTACTCTTTCATCGCTACGATTTGGCTCAACAAAAACATTGCTGTCAAAGCTGGGCATACTGATCAGGGCTAGCACTTCACCTGTGTCTGGTTGAATGGCTAGGCCAACTCCGGCATATACACCCAAATCTTTTAACCCCTGCTTTAATCTTTCATAAAAATAATTCTGGAGTTTTGCATCGAGGGTGGTTTTTATGGTGTCCCCCGCTATTGGGTCTCTGGCGATCTTCTGGTCTATCTCGTTTCCAAATGCATCTCGAAATATATACGAGGCGCCATCGCGGCCTCTAAGCTCCTTGTCGTAAACTGCCTCCAGCCCAATCTTTCCCACTATTTCATTACCTTCTTCGGCTGGGCCAGTGTAGCCGATAACGTGAGCGAAAGCTTCGGGATAAGGATACTCTCGGCGATAGTCGTTTATGACTGCAATATCATCAATGCCTAGACCGCGAATTTTAATTGCTTGCTCACTATCAACGTTCCTAGCGATAGCGAGACTAGTACTTTTTTCTAGGTTGCTATTGTAGATTGTTTGGCGCAATTCGCCTGGGTCAATTTCTAGGGTTTGGGCGATGCGAGCAAGGTCGTCATTGAGCACCTCTGGATTTTGGAGGGCCTTGGATAAGTTGATGAAAACTGAAAAGGTTTCGGCGTTTTTAGCGATTGGCTCTCCGTAGCGATCGGTAATAATCCCGCGGAGTGCCGGAATACTAATTTCTTGGTGAGCGTTTCCTTGGGCACGCTCTTGATAGATGTCAGCTTTGGCGATATTTAAAAAAGCTAGACGAGAGAATACGGCTAGACAAGTTAGAACCGTCAATGAGGAAAAAAGCCAGAACACCCTTTCGGTTATTGGCCTTTCTATGTAGTCATTGCTCTGCGCGGAGGCGTCAGAGATGATGTCGTTAATATCAAATCGGTTCATCGCTAGCTTAGAAAATGTTTATAGCGCCAAAAGATTCCGAAGAAAACAGTGGCGATAACTTCATTATATAGAAGCTCGAGGAGGAATGCCCAGCTCAATATAAAACTAGGGGCGATAAATAGATAAACCAGCAAGGTAGCAAAGGTTATGGCGAGAAAATTAGAATATAAGGATTGGACTAGAAACTTTCTCCTCACCCACCAGCTGACTAAAAATGTTCCCAAAATAACAAATGAAATGAGATTGATGCCCGCGCGGGGCTGAGCTAGGGCGGATCCAAAAATAATTAGCGCGAAATATTGATAAAAATCTTCAATAAAGAAGCTGAGAGGAATGAGAAAAGCGATCAACAGTCCCGGCACAATCCCAAAGAAAGAAAATCCGGGGGCTCTTTGAAGTGAGGCAAGTAAAAGAACGGCGACAAAAAGGATTAAAAAAAATAACGGCTTCACCTTATTCATCTAGCAATATATAAACCTCGTTTAGATCGTTAATTTTGTAAGGGAGGCTGATGCTGGCCTCTTGGAATAGCTCGGAGTGCTTGTCCTCGATAGAATCCACGAAGCCGATGGTCAGGCCGAAGGGGAAATCTGGGCTAGCAAGTAAAATGCGGTCCCCAGACTGGATAGCTTTGGATTTTGAGATTAGGGTAATCCGGGGTTGGTTGGAGCCGACTAAAAGGCCATCGACTCTCTCATCGCCAATTTTTACTGGAAGCTCTAGTCCCCTGCTGAAGATGGTTTGGATAGATGAGCTCTTCTTTTTTAGATCGATGATTTTTCCAAAAAATATCCCTGGTTCGGCTAAAATATTTTCGCCACCAACTAGACCGTGCTCTTCTCCGGCAGCAACCGAAACCTCTGAGGTGTTGTTAAATGGATATTGAGAAAATAGCTGGGCGTGAAGATAGGCATCGTTTCCCCCCTCGATTATTTCTGGTTGATTTTTCAGTTGGACGATTTGAGCGTGGAGACCCTGATTTTCATGTGACAGGGCGGCAATGTTTCTTACTAGGGTAGCGCGCAAAACAAAAGACCTAACCCAAACACCGGGAGCTTGGAGTGCATGGCCAACTCGCCCACGAAGTTGAAGGGTGGGAAAGAAGAAGATCTGGCCAACTAGAAAAAGCAGAAGTAAAGTAACCAGTATAATTATGGCGCGGTTTCTAAAAAGCATATTTAAGTTATCAGAGAGCAGTGATTAGTTATTGGGGAAATGCTGGAACCAACACTATCTAGAGCTTAATGTCTTTGGGCCGAAGCGGATTGTCTAAGACGTAGCTGTATTTGTCTAGGTTTTCAACTGCTAGTCCAGTCCCCCGAGCAACGCAAGTTAAGGGATCTTCAACTATATGGACCTCAACGTCTAGCTCCTTACTGATTAGCTGATCGATGCCGCGAAGTAGGCTGCCGCCGCCGCAGATGTGAATTCCTTGGCGAAGAATATCGCCAACTAATTCTGGTGGCGAGACCTCTATAACGGTGCGCACTGCATCGAGGATGGTGCTAAGAGATTTGCTGATAGCGGCGCGCACCTGAGAATCCTTCATAACTACTTCTTTAGGAAGTCCGGAGGTTAGGTCGCGACCGCGAATGGTCATTTCCAACTTCTCGTCTTGGACAACGGCAGACCCAATTTCGATTTTTACCTCTTCGGCGGTTGGCGCACCGATTGCAAGGTGAAATTCCTCCCGAATATACTTCATGATGTCTTCGTTGAACTTGTCTCCAGCAACCTTGATGCTCTTAACGGTTACTGTGCCACCCATCGAGATGACTGCCACTTCGGTTGTGCCGCCGCCAATGTCGATAATCATGTTGGCGACTGGGTCGTGAACCGGAAGACGAGCTCCGAGGGCGGCGGCGAGGGCTGATTCGATAATGTAGGCCTTGTTTACTCCGGCCCCAACAATTGCGTCTTCTACTGACTTTCTTTCAACCTCGGTTAACTCGTTGGGCACACCCACTACAGCAGAGTGAAAAAAGCCAAGCATGTTTTGCGTTCCAACTCTTTTTAAAAAGTGACGCATAATTTCTTGGGCCATCTCGAAATCAGAAATAACTCCACCAACCAAAGGGCGAACAACGGAAATGTTTTGCGGAGTACGGCCCGTCATTTTTTTAGCCTCTTCTCCAACGGCAAAAACCTTTCCGGTTTTGTTATTTAAAGCGACATAGGATGGTTCGTTAACGACAATTCCGCGGCCACTAACATAGACTAGAGTGTTAGCCGTTCCTAGGTCGATACCTACATTTTTTCGTAAGAATCCGCCGAATTTCATAGTGCCAATATCCTAGCAGAAATACCTACCTTCTGTCGAGTTTTGCTTAGATAAATACTCCATACGGGTATGGAGTATTTATCTCTAGTGTTTATGCGGTCTCTAGGAAGTCAGTATTTTTAGGATTTCTGCCTCGGAGACTAGATTAGCCTCATCTTCCTGAAGTTTTTTTAATTCAAACTTCCCTTCTTTGATGGTCTTTTCACTGATGACAACTCTGTAGGGTAGGCCGATTAGGTCGGCATCATTAAATTTCTCTCCAGCAGATAGATCGCGGTCATCGTAGAGCACCTCAACTCCGGCTTCTTGGAGTTGTTGGTAGATTTTTTCTGCCTCTTCATTTTGCTTAAGTGAGATTAGATGCACCTTAAATGGGGCGATGTTTTCTGGCCAAACCAATCCTTTGTCGGTGGCAAGCACTTCAACTACCGCGCCCATCAATCGAGAAACTCCGATCCCATAAGATCCCATAATTGGAGTATGGCTCTGGCCTTTTTCGTCTTTAAATTTTAGTCCAACCGCTTCTGCATATTTAGTACCGAGAGGGAAAATGTTTCCAACTTCAATTGCCCGCACTTCTTCTAGGTCGTCCTTGTTTAAACCAGACTCTTGAAGTCCTTCGTCGTTGTAGACTTCTTTATTGATGGCGAGCTTTTTCTTTTTATCGAGATAGATTGTGTCTTCACCAGAATCCGTCAGGGTTTGAAATTCATGCGAGAACTTCGAGAAAGATCCGCCAGAGGCAAAGGTGAGAAAGGTGCGATCGCCAATCCCGGCTCTTGTAAAAACCCGCTTGTATGCTTCTTTGGCGGTTTCGTAAAAGGCGTCGTGCTCTTCTTGGTTGCGAGAGAATGAATACATGTCTTTCATTAAAAACTCGCGGCCTCGAAGAATGCCGCTCTTGGCTCTTAGCTCATTACGAAACTTTACTTGGATTTGATAAGGATAGATCGGTAGGTCTTTGTAGGAATCGATATATTGCTTGAGAAGTGAGGATAGGGCCTCTTCGTGAGTATTAGCTAGACCAACCTCCGCGCCAGAAGATAGCTTGCTCTTAAACCAGTTATCTACTACCGAGTCGTCCCAGCGCCCACTCTTTTGCCAGTGCTCACTGTCTTGCAGTACGGTCATCTTAAGCTCTAAGCCACCAATCTTGTTCATTTCTTCTCGAACAATGTTGGAAATCTTGTTTATCACGCGGAGGCCGAGAGGTAAAAATTCATAAACGCCAGACATTTGCTTATGAATATAGCCAGCGCGGATAAGGAGGCTGGCATTTTTAGCCACCTCTTCGGAGGGGGCTTCTTTGCGAGTTTTAGTGAAAAGCTTGGATTGGTACATGGCTATAGCTTATCTCTAATAACTGAAAAAGCAAAGAGGGTTTAGAAAAGCTGCACCACGTCTCTAACAGTGATGAAGATCATCAGAAGCAAAAGTAAGGCAAAGCCAGTAGCGTGAGCGATGATTTCAAATTTAGGAGAAAGCTTAGAACCTTTGATCTTCTCAATTAAGACAAAAAGGAAACGGCCGCCATCTAGGGCCGGAAAAGGAATGGCGTTTAAGATGGCCAAGTTTAGGGAAATGATGCCCACTAGCTGGATAACATAGATAAAGCCTAGCTGGCTCAAATCAGAGGCAACCGAGAAAACTCCTACCGGCCCAACAATGCCTTCGGGAATTCCCTGGGCGGTGAAGATGGAGAAGATCAATAGGCCAAGAACCTTAATGATCTGGGCCATGACCTGCAAAGAGAGGACTAGGCCGTCTTTAAGGGCGGCAAAGAAGCCTTTTTGGGTTAGGCCGGCCTCGCTGAGCCCGGAACCGATCTTCCCTTCTTGGGCGCTGGGGATAAGGGAGATGGTTTTCTCTTGCCCATCTCGAAGAACGGAAAGCTCCACTGTCTTGCCGGCGTTTTGCTCCAGGTGTGCTATGAGGGAGGTAGCACTGGAGAATTCTTGAATCTGATCTCCGGTCTGAAGTCCGGCCTCAAGAGCGGGACTGTCTTCTAGCACCTGGGTGACTAGGATGGACTGGGGAGCACCAACCATAAGAACGGTGGCTAGGGCGAGCCAGCCAAGAAGGAAGTTTACGGCTACACCCGCGGCAAGAACAACGAGGCGCTGGCGAGCGGGGCGGTCGGAAAAAGAGCGCTGTTTTTCTTCGGCAGAAACTTGGCCGGTGAGCTGATTTTCTCCCAAGATGCGGACAAAGCCACCAAGGGGAAAAAGGTTAAAACTATACTCGGTTTCTCCCCACTTTTTAGAAAATAACTTAGGGGGAAAGCCAAAGCCAAACTCCTCCACCTTCATCCCATAGGATTTAGCAGCAAGAAAATGCCCCAGCTCGTGGAGCAAAATAAGTAAAACTATGCTGACAATTAAAACTAAGATTCCCATTATTCGTTGAGTTCGGCGATTTTTCCATCAACAAGGCGTTCTATCTCTTTGTTGGCATCCTCAACAGTTTTTTGAACCTCTTCGCGGAACTTGAATTTCTGATCTTCGTTGATTGCTTTATCGGCTTCAGCTTTGTCGATGGCTTTGTTGGCGTGATCGCGGTGAGAGCGGACTTGGATGCGAATGTTTTCGGCCGAACTTTTAGCAACCTTCCCTAGCTCGTCTCGGCGCTCTTGGGATAGAGGCGGCAAATTAATATGAATGGAGTTGCCGCGAACCTGAGGGTTAAACCCCTTTTTGGTGTCTTCGAGGCCCCTAGCTGCCTGAGTGACGTTTCCGACATCCCAAAGCGTGATCACTAGTTCGCGAGGAGGAACGATGCTGATCGAGCCAATTTGTTTTATGGTCATCTTCTGGCCATAGACATCCACCTCAATATCCTCGATTAACGCTGGATTGGGGCGGCTAGTTCTAATTGCGCTTAAGTCTTTTTTAAGATTTGTAATCTGGACCTGAGCCTCGTCTTTAAATTTTTTGATTGTTTCTTGCATAAACTTATTTTAACATTTATTTTGCTATTTATTTGACGGATTCCAGGGCTGCCTCTAACTGCAGGCGGCGATTAGTGCTAAATTGGTTCATTAATTCCCAGCGGTGCAGTAGCTCCTTAAGGGCGGTATAATTTTTTTCTTTATTTTCCCCCAGCTGGGTTATCAGCTCTTTGATTAGAGACTCCCAAGGGAGCTCATTTTTTATAAAATCCTTGATTGTTTCGGATCGTACCTTGCCGGTTTGGGTTAGGATTTGTTTGGCAACCTTTTTAATGTCCTCTACAGCCTCCACTGCCACAATGCTGTGGGGGTTAAAGAAATGAAGTTGAAATCTGGAGCGAAGAGTGGGGAGCAGGGCGTTGGGATCAGAGAGGATGAGAATTAATAAGGCGTTTTTAGGTGGTTCTTCGGCAATTTTTAATAAGGCGTTTTGGGCTTGGGCGGTTAAGCTGTGAGCTCCAAACACAACGGCGCTTCTTTTTTGAGATACGCTGGGAGTAAGAGATAGAAAGTGGCTAAGTAAGCGGGATTCATCCACGCCGATAGATTTTTGCGTACATTCGACAAACCGAAAATCTGATTTTGGTTGAGCCTGCCAGTTGCCGTTCTCAAGATATCCGCAAAGCCCTTGAGCAAACTTTAATGCCCCATCAACATCTCCATAAAATATGTGAGCGTGGTTTAGCTTATTATCCTTTATCAGCTGCGTGAACTTTTTTTGCATTGGGGCTGATATTAATTTAGTGCTGTAGATTTTTTACCGTTTATTGAGCAGGGTGCGTCTGTAGGTGTCGAGGTGGCCAAGGATAAGGCCAGTACCTCGAGCAACACAGAAAAGAGGGTTTTCTGCTGGATAGGTCTGCACGCCGGTCATGCGTTTGAAAAACTCATCGATGTTTCGTAGATTGGCGCCTCCACCGGAGACGATAATCCCCTTCTCCATTATATCGGCAACTAGCTCAGGCGGAGTTTCGTTAAATACTCCCTGAACAGCGTTGGCGACGTCCATAAGTAATGGTTTTAGTGCTTCGGCTATTTCGTTGGAGTTGATTACCACGTCTTTTGGAAGACCGGAGGTAATGTCGCGGCCGCGGATCTTTGCAGAGAGCTTGTCTTTCATGGGCAGGGCGGAGCCAATTTCTATTTTTACTTTTTCGGCAGTTTGCTCACCAATGTGGACTGAGTATTTCTTTTTTATATAGTCCATGATGGCCTCATCAAACTTGTTGCCGGCGACGCGAAGTGAAGCCCAGCTAACAATTCCACCGAGTGAAACAACGGCGATTTCAGAAGTACCGCCACCAATGTTGATAATCATGTTTCCGGAGTGAGAATTGATGGGGATGTCAGCTCCGAGAGCGGCAAGGATTGGCTCTTTAACTAAGTGCACCTCTCGTGCGCCCGCTTCTTTAGTGGCATTGGTAACGGCGCGGCGTTCGGTTGGAGTGATTCCGGCTGGAACAGAGATAACGATGTCGGGTCGGAAAATATTCATTGGTCCAGTGACGCTAGAAATAAAATATTTAAGCATTGCTTTGGTGATGTAGTAGTCGGCAATGACTCCGTCTTTCAGCGGCCTGTATGGAGTGATGTCGTAAGGGGTGCGGCCAATCATATTTTTTGCTTCTCGCCCGACTGCTAAGACTTCGTTGCCCGGTTCGCCGAGGGCAACAATGGTTGGCTCATTAACAATAAAGCCCTTGGTTGGGATATAAACAATCGTGTTGGCGGTTCCAAGATCTATGCCAATTTTTCTTACAAACATGGTTAGATAGCTTTTAGCTTATAGCTGTTAGTTTTTAGCAGGTGGGGAGTAGTAGCTTTTAGCTTATGACTTTTAGTTAGTGCTGATACTGTAGCAGGAAAGGAGCCGGCCTGTCGAGGTATTTGACCAAGATTGGTTTAATCGCTATGGGGCTCAGCAGTGAGCCCCCTCTTTTTTTAAATTCGCTGCGCGAAGAGCATCCTTCGATGGGCTCAAGGTAAAGGTTTGGCAGCCGCTCGTAGACTCGCGGGCCAATTCCTTTAGAAATCGTGAATGATTTTTACTTTAGCTCCCATTTTATTTAACCGGTTGGCCAAATCTTCATATCCTCGGTTGATGGAATAGACGTTGCGCAAAACGGAGGTGCCTTTGGCGGCTAGCATGCCGATTAAAATTATGGTGGCTGGTCTTAGCGCGGGCGGGCAGACTAGTTCGGTGGCTTTTAACTGGGTTGGGCCGTTGATGTAAATTCGGTGCGGATCAGCCAATATGGTGTTGGCGCCTAATTTATCTAGTTCGGTGTAATAGAGAGCACGTTTTTCATAAACCCAGTCGTGGATCAGGGTTTGGCCCTCGGCTTGGGTAGAAATTACGGCAAAGAAAGGAAGATTGTCGATATTGAGACCAGGGAAGGGTCGGGCGGCAATCTTTTCTTCGAGTGCGTTTAGCGTGGATTGGCTGGTTTGGATGTCGACTAAGTCAGTTCTGCCATTTTTAGCTTTATAAAATTTGGATATTTTGTATTTGAAGCCCATTTTTTCAAGTTTGAGCAACTCTAGCTCAACAAATTCTATTGGGGCTCGTTTGATTTCGATGGAAGAGTTGGTGGTAGCGGCGACGGCGAGGAAAAACATCGCCTCGGTTGGATCTTCGGCGGGAGAATATTCGATATTTTTCTCAATTTTTTTGATGCCGTGAACTTTGAGAGTGGTGCTGCCAATCCCCTCGATCTTGACCCCGAGCTTTTCGAGGAAAAAGCACATGTCTTGAACTTGATAGTTGGCGGAGGCCATCTTTATGGTGGTCACCCCAGGGATTAGGGCAGCGGCCATCAAGAGGTTTTCGGTTACGGTGTCTCCCGACTCATACAACACGGTGTAGGCGGGGTGGAGCTCTTTGTGGCTAATAGTGTAGTTGTCGCTATCGGCTTTGATTTTTACTCCAAGCTTTTCCATTGCGTAAAAGTGGGGGCGAACGGTACGGGAGCCGAGTTTACAGCCGCCAACTTGAGGTAGTTTAAACGTTTTAAGGCGATGGATTAGCGGACCAATAAACATGATGATGCTACGGGTTTTGATTGCGGCATCTCGATCGATCTTGTTTAGGTCTATTTTCCCCCTGGTGTCGATCTCGACATCGTTGTCCTTCCAACGAACTACAGCGCCGATGCTTTGAAGAACTTCGATTATCCGATTTACCTCCTCGATGCGGGGCATATTTTGTAAGGTTGTTTTACCTTTGTTGAGCAGTGAGGCGCAAAGCAGTCCGACTGCGGCATTTTTGGAGGTTTTGCAGGTGACTTGGCCGTGTAGCTTTCGGCCTCCCTCAATTTGAAAGTTCATCGTCCCCTTTGTCAAGGTAAAGATGTCACTGCCGAAGGCTTGGCTGAGCCGCGAAAGCATTTCAGTGCTGAAATTTTGCTGGCCCTTCTCCATGCGGGCAACTGCGCTTTGGCTAGTGTGAATTGATTTAGCTAATTGCGCTTGAGTAAGACCATTTCTCTCTCTTAGGTCTTCGATTAATTTACCAATGCGACGCAGTGAATCGTTTTTCATAATTGTGGTGGGTTAATTTGAATAATTATATCACAGATGATATAAGTTTGTTAAATTTGATAAAGGAGGGCCTAGATGGAAGGCGCCGGTTGGGTGCGGTATAATATACTTATGCTCGGTAGATTTATTATGGTATATATTGTTAACGGTTTAGCGCTTTTAGCTGCGGCTTATTTTATACCGGGGTTTGATCTCACTGGTTCGATAGTGGCATTTTTGGCCTTAGTGCTGATTTTGACGCTCATCCATATGATTTTGCGGCCTTTTATTAAGTTGATATTTAGCCCGGTCATCATCTTAACGCTAGGAATCTTCAATTTGGTAATCAATGGAGCAATTCTCTTTATCGTTGACATTTACTCTGAGCATATTAGTATAGATGGGCTAATGGCCTTACTGTATTCAACGCTATTAATCAGCTTTGTTAACCTGTTGTTTCGGGGGGCGAAAAAGAAGAAAAAAATAGACGAATAATATGCAAATAATTTCATTACTACAAATAGTCATTTCGATATTGGTTGTTGCCCTTATCTTAATGCAGGAGAGAGGTGGTGACGCTGGTGGGCTTTTTGGCGGAGGAGGAGCTGGTGGCGATGGCTTTTACCAAAAGCGCCGAGGACTAGAAAAAATAATCTTTTACAGCACGGTAATCTTGGTCATTATTTTTGGAGTCCTAGCCCTAGCGAACCTCTTTCTTTAGACTAGAAAAATGATTTCTTCTCTATTGGCGGCCCATAAGAGACTTTCTGTAAATGAAAGATTAGTTTTTTTGGTCGCGGCAACAATTTTTATCCTAGCTTTTATCACCAGTCTCGGATACTGGTACTTTTCGGTAAGCTCTATCATCCCCGCTCAAGGCGGTGAATATACGGAAGGACTGGTTGGTCAGCCTTCTTTTATCAACCCTGTTTTAAGTAACGCAAACGAAATTGATCACGCTTTAATGGTTTTAATGTTTGCTGACTTAGAGACTCTAGCTGAGTCTATTGAGCACTCAGAGGACGGCAAGGAGTGGACGCTAGTCTTGAGGGATAATTTAGTTTGGTCCGACGGAGAGACCTTAGATATTAACGACGTTTTGTTTACTATCGATACAATCAAAAATAGAGAAGCAAACTCCCCTCTTTTTTCTACTTGGCGCGATGTAGATGTGAAAATTGTTGATGAGAGGACTCTAACTTTTAAATTGCCGGCAATTTATAGCTACTTTGGTGATACGTTGGCAGATTTTCGCCCAATACCACAACACGCCTTTGGTTCAATCCCTCCGAGCAACCTGCGCATATCAGAATTTAGCCTTGAGCCAATTGCTAGCGGCCCGTATAGGTTTTTAAGCATCGAAAAAGAGCGAGATGGATTAATAGCAGAGTATAAATTAGTTCGGAACAATAATTATGCTGGAGAGAGGGCTTTAATAGGAAGATTTAACGTGCGTTTTTTCCAAACCTTCAAAGAGGCACTCGCTGCATTTAATCGCCACTATCTAGATGGAATCGGAGGGTTGAGAAATGAACACGTGGCATCAATCTCGAGGCAGGCAGAAGTTTACACTTTTAACGTCCCTCGATACTATGCCTTGTTTGTTAATCAGTCGGCCAATGCAGCTCTAGCAGAACTTGAGGTGCGAAAGGCGATGGACTTAGCAATAGATAGGAAGTCTTTAATAAATAGCGCACTGGAGGGGCAGGGCGAAATAGCGGACGGGCCAATTTTGCCGTTTTTAGATGGGTATTTAAAACCAGAAGACAATAAACAAAGCTTGAGGGAGGCAAAAAAAGTTTTGGGCGATGCTGGATGGGAGACAAACAAAGATACTGGCTTGCGAGAGAAAGATGGAGAAGTCTTGGATTTTGATCTAATCGTCCCCAATATAGATTTCTTAGTTGAAAGCGCGCAAATCCTTCAGAAACAAGTTAAGGAGATCGGCGTCAATTTCAGCCCGATTGTGTTAGAGCCAGAAGATGTAAACGAGGAAATTATTAAAACTAGGAATTACCAAATTCTTCTATTTGGAAATGTTTTGCGCGAAAACTCGGATATTTATTCTTTTTGGCACTCAAACCAAAGATTTTACCCCGGGCTAAATCTTTCCCTATACAGCAATCCTGAGGTGGATGAAGCTCTGGGAGTTAGCCGAACGGTGTTTGATCAAGAAGAGAGGGCTGCGGCATTAAATTTGATTCAATCGAAGATAAGAAGCGGTTTGCCTGCGATCTTCTTATATTCTCCAAACTATATATACGCATCTCGTCCAGAAACAAAGGGAATTGAAGGGACTTTGCTCCCCTCTCCTGCTGATCACTTAGAAGAGGCGGCGGCTTGGTATTTTGAAACTACGAGAAGCTTTAAATCATAGTCTGCTCTGGTGGCGGAATTGGTAGACGCGCAGCGTTCAGGTCGCTGTGATCTCCGGATCGTGGGAGTTCAAGTCTCCCCCAGAGCACCAAATTTGCTGATTTGGAAAATGTGGGCTAACATCTAAACATCCTTTTTTACGGATATATAGGTCGGTTTGTACTAAATTTATAAATTTAAATTTGAGATTATGAAGAAATCAAATGTTCTTTTGACCATAGTTATAATCATCATCTTAGTTATCCTTGCTTACTGGCTACTCGGCTCTAGCGATGAAATGGCCGTAGAGGACGGCGAGGGAACGGCAGCAGATGAGATAATGGAAGCTGATAATGGCACAATGGAAGAGGAGATGGTGGAGGCCAACGCATCTACCACTGAGGAAACCACGGAAACTGGAGCGCCAGCCGAGGAAACCACCGTCCAAGTGGATGCTGAGCTTCAATAAGAAAGTAGGAAAAATAAAATGGCTGAGGCGTACGCCTCAGCCATTTTATTTTTTGAAAAGCTTTATCGCTTCTTTCGCTTAGTTGCTCGCTTCTTGGTGGTCTTTCGCTTCTTTGGAGCAGCTTTGCGCTTTGTTGCCTTTTTGCGAGTGGTCTTTCTCTTCTTTGGAGCAGCTTTTTTCTTAGTTGCTCGCTTCTTGGTGGTCTTTCTCTTGGTAACTCGCTTCTTGGTTGCTCGCTTTTTTGGAGCAGCCTTTCGTCGTTTCTTTGCTGGCATATTTTTCTTTTGTGTTTTTAAAATTTTTCGCTTCGACCTTTCGAACATAAGGGAATGACGATTTTTAGATTTAAGAAATAATATTTATAAATAAAAATAAAACTTAAAACAAAAATTCTTTCTCCTCTTTTAATTTTACTGGAAATAAAAATTAAATGTAGAAAATTAAGTGGATAACTTACGAGAAATTATTTTGCTGCACAAAAAAATATTTCTGGTAAAAAAATAAGGCGGTCCGTGAAGCGGGCTGTTTTATTTTTGAAGCTTTACTTTTTGCTCGTTTTTTTTGTTTTCTTTTTTACGCTTTTTTGAGCTTCTTTCATGGCTGCTTGCATTCTATCCCAGTGAGTCTTTAACTGGGTGGCTAAAAGTAAAGCTTCTTTTTTGTTAACATTTTTAGCCATGACATATTTTTCGGCGAGTTCATCAATGAGTTGATGATAAGCTTTTTTACTGGTGTGTTTGGCTTCTTTGAGGGCATCGACAGCTTCTTGTTTCATATTAGTTGCCCAAGTGGAGACTTTTTTGCGACGTTTTTTCCCCTCCTCGCCAGTGAATAAATAGATCGCGGCGGCGGCAGCGGCAAGGGCTATTCCGACCCCAACTCCGGCAGCAATCTTCTTTTGTTTTTCCTTCATGTGATTTTATTTAATCTTTATCTACTTATGATACTTGCCTTATTGTTGACGAGCTTGTTGGTGAATACTTATTGAAGACTCAGATGGAATAATTTTGTATTTTTCGCTAGACTCTAAATATATGAAGCCAATAATAGTTTCGGGTATTCAACCAACGGGGAGATTGCATCTGGGGAATTACCTCGGTGCATTAAAGAATTTTGTTGATTTACAAAACTCGGGAGAATACGAGTGCTTCTTCTTTATTGCTGATTATCACTCCATAACCACTGAATACGATCCGGGGGAGAAGCAAAAAGAAATCTCCGACCTAATGCGTTCTTTTCTGGCGGTTGGCCTTGATCCAAAAAAATCTAATTTATTTTTGCAATCTGCTATCCCAGAGCATTTAGAGTTGGCTTGGATTTTTAACTCCGTCACACCAATGGGTGAGCTGAGCAGGATGACTCAATACAAAGAGAAGTCTGAAAAAAGTGGAGAGAATGTTGGGCTGTTTACCTACCCGGTTCTCCAAGCGGCAGATATTTTGATTTACGACGCAGATAAAGTTCCAGTGGGAGAAGATCAGCTGCAGCATGTAGAGCTAACAAGGTTGGTTGCACGAAAGTTTAATAATCGATTTGGACGAGTGTTTAAAACTCCAGAAGCGATAACCACCGAGGCTCCAAGACTTATGAGTCTAGATAACCCAGAAAAAAAAATGAGTAAGTCCCTACCAAGCGGATGTGTGTATATCGATGAAAGCCCTGAAGAAATTAAGGCAAAGTTCGTTAAGGCGGTAACGGATTCTGGGGATGAGGTTAGATATGACGAAAAAAATAAGCCCGGCGTCTCCAATCTTTTACGCATTGCCAGCAGCTTTAGTGGGAAAACTATGGAAGAAACCGAAAAGGATTTGGGCGGTAACCGCTATGGTGAGCTGAAAGAAAGAGTTGGCAACTTGGTGGTAGATTATTTTGCTCAATATAGAAATAAAAAAGCCAAAACATCTTCTGGTGCCGCAACAAAAGCTTTTACTAGAGGTGGAAAGAGGGCGCGGAAACTAGCAGAAAACAAGATGCGCACAGTTAGGAAGAGTATCGGTATTAGTTAGTATGAATAACGGAGCATCAATCGGGGTGGCTATCTTGGCTCTATTCTCTGCGTTGATGATTGCAGTTGTGTTTTTCTTTTTTGGTAATCAAGCGGTAAAAAACCAGCAAGATTTTTACCAACTTGATTCGTATAGTCGCTATTTGCCTCAGTAGTCTACTTAGCCAATCCTAGACCAATAACGCCATCATCTATCTTTAGCTCTGCGCTTGTATCGGTGTCTGGGTTGATTATTTCTGTCGTGTGCTCGATATTTTCTGCGCCAACCGCAGCGATAATCTGTTGGGCATATTTATCAATTGTTTTTGTTACCGTTTCTGGGGCATTAAATTGAATTGTTTTGATCCTTTCTTTGACGTCGAGGTTGGCTTTTTGGCGTAGTCCCTGGATGGCCCTAGTTATTTCTCTAACCATACCCTCTTCTTTGAGCTCTGGGGTAATTTGTTGATCGAGCTCTAACCCCTTTTCGTTTTCGAGCTTGGAGTCGAATTTAATTTCTTTAACATTAGCTTCGTTTTTTAGAATTTCTAGAAGCTCTGTCTCTTTTTCTAAACCTTGGTCCTTTAGGGTTAGCGAGGAGAGTGGCTGGCGAACTTTTATTCCAGCCTCAGCGCGAAGGGCGAGGGCGTTGGTGGAGAGGTCGCGGAGAGACTGCATGTTTTCGATTAGCTCGGGGTTTTTGAATGCCTTATCAACCTGAGTCCAGTTTTCAAGATGCACAGAAGTTTGTACTCCGCTGGCGGATTGATATAGAGCTTCGGCTAGAAACGGAGTGAACGGAGCCATTATCTTGGCTATTTGAACAAACACGTACTGAAGGGTCCTTGAGGCAGAGAGATAGTCTTCGCTTTGCTGGCCGGACTTAGTAGCGTCTTGGAAGCGCGATCGCGATCGGCGAATATACCAGCGGGAAAGGCCGTCGATAAAGCTTTCTATCCTCCTGCCGGCTTCGGTGATTTTGTAGTTATCTAGATAATCAGAAATTGTTTCGGATAGATCATACAATTCAGCCATAATCCATTTATCTAGAATGTTTTCGCTCTTTAGCTCGGCTCCATTTTCGATAGTGAATTGCCCATAGGTGTTAAAGAAGCTGAAGGAGTTGTAGAGAATGGTTGCTATCTTTCTGGAGGTCTTGGCTAGGTCGTCTTCGTTGAAGTTTTTTGAGTCGCCGGGGTTGTTCATTGTGTAAAAATACCAACGCACCATATCGGACCCATATTTGTTGATCATTTCATTTGGATTAATGACGTTGCCTTTTGATTTAGACATTTTCTTGCCCTCCTTGTCGCTTATAAGCCCTAAACAAACTACATTTTTGTAGGCTTGGGGCTGACCCAAGAGGACGGCAATGGCGTGAAGGGTGTAAAACCAACCTCGGGTCTGATCAACGGCTTCAGAAATATAATCCGCCGGGAAGGGAATTTCTTTTAGCGCTTTTAGACCTTTCTTCTCTTGGTTAAAGGGGAAGTGTTGGCTGGCATACGGCATTGCCCCCGAATCAAACCAGACATCAGCGACGTCTTCAATTCGCTGAAGGGATTTTCCGGTCCTGGGATGGGCTAATTTGACTTGATCGATGTAGGGGCGGTGAAGATCTAGTTCTCCAAATTGGTTGAGTGGACGGTTGGCAAATTTTATCTCTTTAAAGGAGTCATGGGGAAAGGCGTCTGTTTCTTCCATTATCTCCCTTGCTTCGAGTCCACGATTGATACCATCGAT
>PFBB01000014.1:0-25084 GCA_002773475.1 Candidatus Harrisonbacteria bacterium CG10_big_fil_rev_8_21_14_0_10_44_23 | reverse complement strand
TAAAATTCTAAAACTCTTTTTCTGGCGTCTGCTAAACTCTCCCCTCCCTCTGGGGCTTTATCAAACTTCTCTTGATCGTCTTTGAAGAGAGCCCAGTATTCTTTGAGTGGTTGCCAATTAAGTTTCCCACCATCAATTTCTTTTAGTCGGTCATCAAAAGCCACTTCCTTGCCAATTTCTTTGGCGGTGGCTTGAGCGGTTTTCTTGGTGCGTAGATAAGGAGAGGCGAAGATTAAATCGATCTCCTCCTTTTTGAGTTCTTTGGCTACTTGAGCTACCTGTTTCTCGCCCAACTCGGTTAGGTCGGAGGTGTGTTCGGGGCTATCCTCTGGTCCCGCCGCGACAACGTGCTCGATATTGGCGCGGGCCTCGCCGTGGCGAAGGAGGTAAAAGGTGTTTTGATTTGGAGAGTATTTTTGAAGATCCTCTAGAGAGCTAACGACAAACTTTTCCTTTTCATCTTCGGATACCCAAATAGGTAGAGGGGTTCCCCAATATCGGTTGCGGGAAATTGACCAGTCTTTGATTTCGCTAAGCCAATTGCCAAAACGCCCCTCTTTGATGTGCGAAGGCACCCAGTTTATTTTTTCGTTTCCTTTAATGAGCTGTTTTTGGAGCTGAGACATCTCGATAAACCAAGATTCTCTTACAACGTAGAAAAGTGGGTTGTCGCAACGCCAACAGTGTGGATATTCGTGCTTTATTCTGGAGAATTTATATAGCAAGTTGCGTCCCTCAAGATCTTTAACAATATCTCGATCGGCTTCTTTGACATACTTTCCGGCCCCGGGAAATCCTTGAGCCATTTCGATTTTTTCGGTTATGGTGACTGGGAGATTTTCTTTAATCCCCATAAGTCGAAAGTCTTCTTCTCCAAATGCAGGGGCAATGTGGACTAAACCACTACCGTCCTCGGTGGTGACAAAATCTCCAACCCATACTTCGTGGAGTTTGTGGCCTTTTAGCTTGTTGAGTGCGTCGGTGGGGAGGTTGAATGGAGATTGGTATTTTAATCCGATAAGCTCTTGGCCGGAGATTTTTTCTACTTCTTTAACCTCAAAACCCTCTATCTCTGGGGGTTGGTTGTAGCTGATTAGATATTCGACTTCGGAGTTGCTAGCGTTCTTGACTTCAAACTTTTTATATTCAAGCTTTGGGTCAACTGCAACCGCCAAGTTTCCAGGAAGAGTCCATGGGGTAGTAGTCCAAACTAGAAGATAGCTATTAGCTATTGGCTTGTCGCTTTTAGCTTCTGCTAGGGGGAATTTTACATAAATTGAAGGATCGGTAACTTCTCTATATGCTCCCGGTTGAGCTAGTTCATGAGAAGATAGAGCGGTTTGGCACCTCGGACACCAAGGTAGGGTTTTTTGAAGCTTTTTTAGATAGCCTCTTTCGTTAATCTCTGAGAATAGCCACCAAAGAGACTCGATGTAGGAGTTGTGATAGGTAACATAGGGATTTTCCATATCCACCCAGAAGGCGATTCGTTTAGTAAAGTCTTGCCAATCTTGCAGATGCGCAAAAACCAATTCCTTGGCTTGCGCATTAAATTTGTCGATTCCGTAATCTTCGATAGCTTGCTTATCCTTTAGATTGAGCGCTTTTTCTACTGCGATCTCAACTGGGAGTCCATGGGTGTCCCAACCGGCTTTTCGCGGAACGTGAAAACCCTGCATGGCCTTAAATCGAGTGATGATGTCTTTAAATGCCCTGGCCTCTAGGTGGTGAATCCCCGGTTTCCCGTTGGCGGTTGGTGGTCCTTCGTAAAAAACAAATTCTTTTTCGCCTCTATTCTTTTCGAAAGACTTTTTCATTGTCCCCTCCTTTTCCCACTTCTCGAGAACTTTTTCTTCGACTTCAGGGAGGGAGAAGTTTTTTATATCTTTTAACATAATTTTAAGAATTAAAAATAAAATTGCCGCAACTAGGGCGGCAACAGGGTGACAATTACCGCAACTAGCTGCAAATCAGGTCAGCGTTGTTGCTGTTATTCAATTAAATTGAGTATAACTAATTAGGCTATTGTTGCCAAATTATATCTGGCCGGGGGTGTCTATGCCAAGTAGGCACAGTCCGGCCTCAAGCACTTGGTTGGCTTTCTTTACGAGATAGAGACGAGCGGATTTCTTATCTTTGGGCGCACTTAAAACTGGGACAGATTCATAATAACTATTGAGCGTGTGGGCAAGATCGAGGAGGTGTTTAGCAAGGTGGCTGGTGAGATTGCTCTCTTGGCAAAGCATAACTACATCAGGGAAATCCAGAAGTTTTTTAACGATTGATATTTCCATGTTTTCTTTTAATTCCTCTGCGTTGTTGGCCTGCTTGCCTCCTTTTTGGAGAATACTGTTTAAACGGGCATAGGTATATTGCAAATATGGTCCGCTGTCGCCATTGATATCAAGCATTTTGTCCCAATCGAAACGAATATCGGACACTCTATTCTCTTTAAGATCGTTAAACTTAATAGCTCCAATACCAACTGCGTTAGCGATACTATTGATTTGGTCTTCTTTTAGGCTAGGGTTTTTCTTGGAGACAATAATTTTGGCTTTCTCGACTGCTTTGTCGAGTAGCTCGCTAAGTTGGATGGCCTCTCCTTTTCGGGTGGATATCTTTTTACCCTCCTCATTTAAAACTAGCCCGTATTTAATGTGCTCGATTTTGATTGGAAGCTTAATAAGCTCACTAACTGCTTGAAGTTGCTGAAAATGAAGTGACTGCTCATTGCCTACGACGTAGAAGATCTTTTGGGCTTGGGCGGATCGGTCTTCGAGAGCGGCAATCTCTCTAGTGAAATACAAACTAGCCCCATCGGATTTTTGGATTAGCGCAGGTGGAAGGTCTTTGAGCTCGATTATCAACGCCCCTTCGCTTTTTTTGGCAATGTTTTTTTCTTTAAGCTCTTTAACTACGCCGGGTAGATTTTTTTGATAATCGCTCTCCCCTTTCTCTATCTTAAATTTTTTAATTCCAAGGTTGCTGTAGGTTTTGGCAAATTCTCTTAACGAAAGCTGGCGGAATTTTTTCCAAAGTTTTCTATTTTCCTTATTTCCATCTTCTAGTTTTTTAAATTCATCTCGCCCTAATTGTTCGAGATCTTTATCGCCTTCGATTTCTTTAGTGAAGCGGACATAGAGCTGAAGGAGGTGGTTGATTGGGTCTTTTTCGAGACTCTCTTCACTCCCCCATTTTTTGTAGGCGGCAATTAGTTTTCCAAATTGTGTTCCCCAATCTCCGAGATAGTTCCAGCGGATGACTCGAAAATTTAACGCTTCGTAAATACGGGCTAAGGAGTCACCGATGATGGTGGAGCGAAGGTGCCCAACATGCATTGGCTTGGCTATGTTGGGGGAGGAAAATTCGATAATTACCTTTTCTTTGTTGCCGCTTTTAGGTAATTTTTCTGGATTAAATTTTTTAAACTCAGTAGCTAGAACCTCGGGGTTTAGCCAAAAGTTAACGAAGCCGGGGCCGGCTACCTCAATTTTTTTAAATAATTTGCCGTCGTCTGCCTTTTCTAGTTTATCGACGAGCTCTTTCGCAACTTCTAGAGAAGACTTACCCTCCTTTTTCGCTAAAACTAGCGCTAAATTTGTGGAATAGTGCCCAAAAGATGCCTGAGTGGGAACCTCAAGCTTAAAATCTACTGTATTAAGAGTGACTGCTTGAATAAACTCTTTAACTCTATGTTGAATGGTCATACCTAGATAGTATCTAATATTCAGTATCAAGTATCAAGTATAAAATTGCATTTTACTAAGGCAGACAGCATACTAAGCGTATGGCAAAACCCTATACTCAAAACCGAAAAGCCAGCTTTGATTATCAGATATCGGAGAAGTTTGAGGCCGGTATTTCTCTGACGGGACACGAAGTCAAAGCCATTAAAGCCGGGAAGATGATCCTAGACGGGGCCTTTGTTGTTGTTCAAGATGGCTCCGCCCAGCTTCTCAATGCTCAAATCCAACCCTACCAACCCAACAACACTCCCGAAGGCTATGATCCCAGCCGCACTCGCCAATTATTGCTGCACAAAAAAGAAATAGCAGAGATAATAAAAGCCAAAGAGGGAAGCAACTTGACAGTGATACCAGTTTCGGTATATAATAAGGGCAACAAAATCAAGTTAGAGATAGGTCTAGCTAAGCGTAAAAAGAAGATCGACAAAAGAGACAGTATCAAAAAACGAGATTTTGAAAGGCGAGAAAAACGAATCATCCGCTAACAACTTAAACTATCGTCTTCTGCGGTAGCAGAGTACGGGAGTGTAAGTTTCGACAAATTGTTCTTTTACAAGTTGCAAGCTGAGCTGAATTAACTCATTAAACTGGTTCATCTTAGAATTGCTAACAGAAATGTTGCTCTAGCCTACGCATAAATTTAGCCGTAGGCCATCGCTCCACCTCTCCTCTTAAGGTGGGTTCGCGGTGTCATATTGAGAGGGTAGGCTAAATTGCTTTGAGCTCGTCAAATTAGCCGAAACTTTGAGCTCACTGTGGCTGTTTTAGGCCCTAACTAAAACTAAGCTTGTAGATATTTGTAATCCGAGCCTTTTGGACGGGGTTTCAATACCCCCACTTCCACCGAATTCTTTTATTAAACGACTTGTTTATGGGGCTGTTTTTTTAAAGGCTTTGCTTTTGCGGCTAAAGTTGCTATCTTTAGCTTAATAATTAACCTATTTCACCTTGAGACGCGGACCAAGAAAATTTGCTAAGCCAAAACCAACTATTAATTCGGTCATTAATGATCAGATTAGAATTGAGGAACTGATGGTGGTTGGATCTGATAATGAGAATCTGGGACTGCTTAGTCGCGAAGCTGCTCTTGCCAAGGCTAAAGAGGCGGGGCTTGATTTGGTTTTGATTGCCGCCCAAGCTAAGCCGCCAGTGGCGAAGATTATTAGTTTTGATAAATGGCGCTACCAGGAGGAAAAGAAGATTAAGAAGCAGAGAAGCCAACAAAAGAGCTCGGGGCAAAAGCAGGTGCAAATAAGCGTTCGGGCACAGCAACACGATCTTGAAACCAAGGTGAAACGGGCTGATAAGTTTTTGGCCGAAGGAAATCGGGTGGAAATATTGATGCGCTTAAGGGGTAGAGAAAACAAAAACATGGACTTTGCTAGAAATAAATTGGAGGAGTTTCTGACTCTAATCAACCCAGATCATACGGTTTTATCTAGAGGACGGGGGTCTCGGGGTGGTATAAACGCAGTGGTGGCGATAAAGAAATAGACCCAGCTTCGGGCTGTTGGATGCTGGTTTTGAGAGATGGGTGTTGACGTGAGGTGGGGCTTTTGTTATTATCACCTTTGCCCTGAAGGGGCGGTTATTTTTTAGATATGATGAAGGATACGATAAAAAAGAGATTTAAAGTTACGAAAACCGGCAAGGTCTTGCGGCGCAAGATGGGAACCGGGCATTTTCGTTCTAAAAAGAGCCAAAAGAGTAAGCATTCTATGAAAAAGCGAACCTCCTTGCATGCTAGTGATCGAAGAGCCTTGCGCCAAGAAGGAGTAAGAATTTAGATAATCGAAGAATATGCCAAGAGTTAAAAGAGGAACCACCTCACTAAAAAGACGCCGAAAGATATTGAAAGCCACAAAGGGTTTTCGTTGGGGTAGGAAGAGTAAGGAGAGATTGGCCAAAGAGGCAATCCTTCACTCTTGGAGCAATATGTTTGTTGGCCGAAAGCAGAAGAAGAGAAACTTTAGAAGGCTTTGGCAAACCAAGATCTCAGCTGGTACAAAGCGAGAAGGGATGAGCTACTCCTACTTCATCAACGTCCTGAAGAAGAACAATATCGGCTTAGACAGAAAGAGCTTGGCCGACCTAGCGGAGCATCAGCCGGAGATATTTAAAAAGATTGTAGAGAGAGTGAAATAAAAACCGCCGGGCTAAATCCTAACGGATCGCCCAAGGGCGGTTTTTTATTTCTTCTTTTCCTTTCTCTGTTGATTGCTTAGGTAACGATTGGCTCTCTCTATTATTTTCACACTATCTTTGTGTTTAGAAAGCATCTTTTTTGCCTCGGATAATTTAAACCATCCATAGCCTTCGTGTTCTTTGACCGATAGCACAATTTGGCTTTTCTTGGTTTCAGCTAAGAAAAGAATTACGATTTTTAGGATGTTCTTCTTTCCAGACCGATAATAAAACTTTTCGTGTGTCCGAAAGTTGCCGCAGATTTTTAGCTCTGTCTCTTTGAGACCAGTTTCTTCTTCTACTTCGCGAAGGGCAGCAGCCCGGCTCTTCTCTTCGCTCTCGAGCTTGCCTTTGGGAAAATTCCAGTAATCGCGACCATGATAAAGAAGGAGGAACTTGCGTCCCTCTTCGTCGTTTCTAAATACGATCATTCCTGCAGATATTACTTTCCCTCCTTTTTCGTTTATCCCTTTGTTGTCTTTTTGATTATTCATGTTTTTTGATTTCAAAAATAAATTCTTTATCTTGGTAGCGAATAGTTAAGCTGTCTCCTCTGCCCAGCTCTTCCGCTAGAATTTTCTTAGCTAGGACGGAGTTGATGTTCTCCTTAATGGCTCTTTCGAGTGGTCGCGCGCCATAAACTGGGTCATTTCCTAAAGTGGCAATCGCACTAACCGCGCTATCCTCTATGGAGACGCTTAAAGAGTGCTTCTCTTTAAGCGTTATGGCTAATCGGTCCAGATGTAGTTTTGATATCTCTAACAAGGACTGCCAGCTTAGTGGCTTAAATATTACTATCTTAGTAAAACGATTGATAAGCTCCGGCTTAAAGTATTCGTGGAGTCGCTTTTTGAGTTGTTCTTCAATATAGCTTATTGCTGCGCCTTTTTCTATCTCCTCCTTAATCATTTCTGAATGAGCGTTGCTAGTGGCGATGATGATGGTGTTTTGAAAACTTACTGTTCTACCGGAGCTGTCGGTTAGGCGTCCGTCGTCAAAGACCTGCAAGAAAAGATTGAGTAGGTCGGGGTGGGCTTTTTCGAATTCATCTAGAAGGATGATACTGTAGGGCCTATCCTTAACCGCCTCGGTTAGGGTGCCGCCACTTTGGCCGTCGGGTGAGCCAATTAACTGCTGAATAGACTCTTTCGTTTGATATTCGCTCATATCTAAACGGGTCATGGCGTTTTTGTCCCCGAATTGGATTTTGGCGAGGATTTTGGATAGCTCAGTCTTACCTACTCCGGTTGGACCGGTGAAGAGGAATGTAGATATGGGTCCATCAGAGTGGTTGAGCCCACTTCGATACTCTCTCAGGGCGTTGCTCACAGCAATTACTGCTTCGTCTTGATTAATGTATTGCTCATGAATTAATTCCTCTAAATTGAGAAGTTGGTCTTTTTCTTCTTTTTTGGTGGCCTGAAGCGGGATGTTGGTCTTTTTCTCAGCAGTTAAGATAATGTTTTCAGCTTTTAAAATTGTTTCTCCTCTTCCCCGAAGATCAGCGATAGCCTCTAAAAGAAGGTCTTCCGCGCTAGCGGGTAGGGGTTTTTGCCGGAAGTATCGATGAGCTATTTGGGTGGCTTTTTTAATCGAGGCAAAGGTTATTATAACCTCTTGCTCAGACTCTAAAACTAAGCTTTTCAGAGTTAAAAGCCGCTCGGCTTCCTCTTCTTCCATTTCCTGGACTCGGATTACTTCGAAGTTGGCGGAAAAGGCGCTGTCCTCCTCGATGTATTTTTTATATTCGTTTGGGTAGCTTGCTCCGATAACTGGGAAGTTTCCCTCGTTAATGATCGGGGTCAGTATGTCAGCGGCAAGAAGGTTGGCTTGGCCAGTTCCCTTTAATAAGTTATGGATGTCGGGTATGTATAGGATTATGTTTCCAGCGATAATTATTTCTTGGGTGATTTGATTTAACCTTTTCTCTAGCTCGCCCTCCTGCGCCCCAGAAAGAAGGGATCCGATTTCGAGAGAGACGATCCTTTTGTCGAAGAGCGGTTTGGGGACTTGGTCAGCGATTATCTGGCTGGCTAGATGGATAATGACAGCGTCTTTCCCCACTCCAGCTTCTCCAATTAGTAGAGCGTTGGCCTGAGCTGGCTTGGATAGGACATCTAGTAGTCTATCGTATTCTTCCTCGTGTCCGATTAGAAGAGCGTCCCTCCCCTGCCGAGCGACATCAGTTAGGTCTAGTGCATAACGATCTAACTGAAGTGTGGGGCGGGATGTCCAAGCGCGATTGACGGTGCGGTGGCGAATTCTTTTTGGTCGAGGAGAAAATCTTAAAAGGTTTTTTAATCTGCTGGTGGAGAAGATGGTGGCGATCTGGAGGTCTTGCTCGCTTATTTCAAATAAAGTTAGCAGTCTGTCTATCCCCGGGTGGGAGAGACTGACAATCGCCGCAAAAAGGTCTGCTGGCTCGATGTATTTTCTTTGATTTTTCTTGGCCTGCCTAAAAGCCTCTATTCCAAGTTTCTTTATCTCTTTATCCACCTCCTTTTCTTTTGGTTTATAGCTTTGGCTCTTTTTTAGTAGGGCTTCTAGTTTCTGGCGAAATTGCTCTGGCTCTACCTCTAGGCGCTTGATAGCGGTCTGGATGTCGCGCCTTTTAACCAATAATAGGGCAAGATAGAGACAAAACTGACCCCCAAGGAGAAGGGTTTTGTCGTGGGCAATTTCAAACGCTCGGATAGCTCCGGGTTGAACATAGTTGGCAGTATTAATCCTGGCGTCACTGTTGCTTAATGCTTTGTGGAATATGGGTATTTTTTTAATACTTCTTTTTGCGGACCTGAGTTGCAACACTCGATCGATTAGAAATAGCGCGAGGATAATTGAAATAGCGTTTAATATACTAAGATCGGAAAGAAAGAAAATTAGAGTGGCGCTCATTAACGAGGCATACACAAGATACGAAACGAGCCGCAAAACAAAGCGTTGCGAGATGCCCATGTGTAGTCTTTCGTTTTTGAAATACAGTTTTGCCATTTTATTTATTAGTAAAGCCCCAAAGGACGATTAATGCTGGGAGGGCTGCCCAGATGAGATAGCCCAAGGAAGCAATAATTAAGATGACTGCATAAGCCAGCAACCCTCCTATTATTCGTCCCGCTCGGAATATGAATCCAAACACGTATCCAGTGAAGTTTTCTTGCCCGTAGAGCGGCTTAAAAAGGAAATGGTAACTAACTTTAACTGCGATACCTCGATCAATGCTCTCAAGGAGGTTGGTGGTTGAGCGGAAAACAAAAACAAAGCTGGCGACATACCAACGCTCAACGAAAGCCATTATTCGCTCTAGGCCGCTATAAATTAAATACCGAAGCAACCGCAACATTAGGCTTATTATAGAACGGCTAAAGGTAATTGGCTAATTATCGCTGATCTGAATTGATCCGAACGGAAAACTAAACAGTTTGTCGTGAAAATTGCAGGATCCGGCTCGGGTAAATACGTAAGAATACTGATCAAATGGGTTGAGGGCTTGAGGTGAGCCAAACTCCTCGCAGCTGGAGTCCTTGTCGATCTTGCCTGACTCTGGCCAGTGACTTGCTTGGGTGTCGTGATTTACAAACGTGACCGTATCGTAGGTGTGCACCTCTACAATCTCGGGGACAAATCCTTTGTTGGTTATTTCAATTATTCGCTCCTCCCCTTGAGCAATTAAAGCCGCCTCTTCTTCGGGGGTGGGATCTTTCTTCCCGAAGTTAAAGTAGGGAGAATTTGTATACCAAACCGTGAAGAGGAGAAGGGCGAAGACGACAAGTAACCAAAGAAAAGTAGTGTTGCCGTTTTGTTGGTTGTTTTTCATATTATTATTTTAGCAGAACAATAGTACCGGGTTGGACTCGGTTTACTACTTTAATACCGATAAATTGGCCGGGGCCAGCTTTAGTGATCTCCTCCCTATTCACCTGCATTGACTCAATTTCTTGCTCAAACGGCTCTTCGGATTGAAATTCAACTGTTTGGCCAA
This sequence comes from Candidatus Harrisonbacteria bacterium CG10_big_fil_rev_8_21_14_0_10_44_23, assembly GCA_002773475.1. Taxonomy (GTDB): domain Bacteria; phylum Patescibacteriota; class Minisyncoccia; order UBA6257; family 1-14-0-10-44-23; genus 1-14-0-10-44-23. Next base: position 15,175 of record PFBB01000014.1, on the reverse strand, counting down.
CCTCTAGCTCGTGATTTAGTTTTAAGATCGCTACTTGGATATTTTCGAGGTAGTGAGTCACTTTCCCTATGGGAAGAGTGGAGGTGGCTTTTTCTGGGCCGGAGGGAGTATTTGACGAGGCGGCTGGTCTTGTGGATTTGGCGGCTTTTTTCCTTGGTTTCTTTTTGGTGCCCGAAGCAGCCTTTCGTTTCTTCCGAAGGAAGCTAGGAACTTTAAGTTGGCGCTGGTTGTATTCCATAAAAGGAAGCGCGATTTATTGATTGTGGGGAAAAGCGTCGTGGTGATAGGCCTCTCCATCGTGGCTTAGAGCGTCTTGCTCTCGAATTAGGAGAAGGAGTTTCTTAAGCAGTTCTTTGGGCTCTCGAGCAAATACTGTTCGGCCATACCCGCGGCGAGCTTTTTTTAAAATGTCTCTAATCATATCTGCGGTACCACCAGTCCCCTCGAGAACTCCATTTGGTTTCTTGTCTTCAAAGGCGATGGTAAATTCGTGGAGAGTTCCGGTGCGTCCGCAAATAGTGACCACGGCGTCTGCGGCCCGAGTAAGCATTAAGTCGCGGCCACCATATTGGAATCCGGTGTAAATAATTAGGTCGTGATAGTCGGTTGGTAGGCGATAGGTTTTGACGTGGGCAATCTCTGATGCGGCAGGAGAGAAGCCAATCACCATACCACCAGCCTCTTTTGCCCCCTTGGCGGCCCAATACGGAATACCAACCGTTGCCCCGGTAACTAAAACCATCCCTGCGCAAGCAATTTGACGCCCCATTTCTTCGGCTTTTTCGATGGCGTCTTTTGAGCAGAGCCCAGTCTCGGCGGCACCAGAAACACAGATTTTGTACTTTAGGTGATCGCGAGGTAAGACGCGGCAAATCTCTTTATCTAAATCTAGAAGAGGGCTGCGTTTTGGAGCTTTTTTTCGGGGCTTTTTGTGGGCGGGTTTGGTGCTTATTTTTTTCTTTGCCATATGAATTTGATTTCTAAATTATAGCACAGCTAGAGAGTGACACTGCCTCGATTTTTGGGCACGACAGCGTCGATTTTGTACTCTTTTTTAATTCTATCAGCTAGGGCGCCGCTAGATTTGGGATCTCCTTGGACAACAAATATTTTCTTCACCTTGTCCTTAAATGGTTTTACCCACTCGATTAACTGGTTTTGGTCGGCATGGGCAGAATAAGCACCAATGGCGCGGACTCGAGCTTTTACATTAACTTGCTCGCCCATAATCTTGACTCTTTTTTTGCCATCAAGAAGCATTCTCCCAAGTGTTCCAGCGACTTGATAGCCAAAAATTAAAAGAGTGCTGTTGGCGTCAGGTAGGTATCTCTTTTCGTGGTGCAAAATTCTCCCGGCGGTGGACATTCCTGACCCAGCGATAATAATCTTTGGGCCTTTTACTTTGTTTATTGATTTAGACTCCTCGGTGGTGGGAGTGATGCGGAGATTCGGGAAATCAAAAATGCTCTCTGGGTGGGCAAACCGAGAGGCGACCTCGGGACGGAAATATCCCCGGTATTTATTGTAAATTTCGGTTATTTTTATAGCTAGCGGACTATCGAGAAATACGGGGACTGGCTTAACCTCGTGTTTTTCAAATAAATGTTTTAACTCAAGTAGAAGGATTTGGGTGCGGGAGAGAGCAAAGGTGGGGATCATTAATGTCCCGCCGGTTTGAATGCTGTTGATGGCCACCTCCTCTAGCTTCTTCCTTCTTTGAGCTAGGTCTTCGTGGATACGATCTCCATAAGCCGATTCGATTAGGCAGTAATCTACATCTGCAGGTGGCTCAGGTGGCCCGATCAGTGGAGCGGGGGCATTCCCAAGGTCTCCAGAGAATAAAATATTCTTCCCTTCAGCGTGGATAAGAATGCTGGCAGACCCAAGAATATGCCCAGCGCTATAAAACATTGCAGAGGCTCCCCCGCCGCCTAGAGGTAATAGTTTTTCGTAGTCCACGGCATGCCACTGTTTGAGCATATTAGTAACATCTTCTATGGAATAAATTGGCGTAGACTTATATTTTTCGGCGTCGTTGCGCATGATGTGCTCGGCGTCGAGAAGAAGCGGCTCGGCAAAGTCGCGTGTTGGGGCGGTGGAAAAAATATTGCCTTTAAAACCCGCTTTAATAAGCTTGGGTAAAAGACCGCTGTGATCGATGTGCGCGTGGGTTATTAGGACTCGGTCAATTTCAGAGGCCTTATAAGGAAAGGGTTTGAAGTTTCCCCTCTCTGCTTCGTTACCCCCCTGGCTTAAGCCGCAATCGATTAAAATCTTTTGCTTGCCATTTTTGTGTGACGGGTCGTCAAACTCCAATAAATAGTTAGCGCCGGTAACCGCTCCGGCTCCTCCGTAAAAAGTCAGTTTCATATACCCAGTATCTAGTATCTAGCAGCTTGTATCAAGTATAAAAATGTGGAAAGTGCGGTCTTTTTTTTACGCATCAAAGGCGTCTTGGATGGTTTGGGCTTCGTTCCAGGGAAGTTTTTGTCCTTTTTCTTTATAAAACCAAGCCTGGGGGCCCATGCCGGTGATAACCACCAAATCTCCGGAGATGGAGTTTTGAATAGCGGACTGGATCGCCTCTTTGCGATCAAGGATGATTTGGATTTTCTCCGTTGCCGTAATACCTTCTTTGATTGCATCAATAATTGTTTGAGGATTTTCGTTGTAGGGGTCTTCGGAGGTAAGAATTATTTTGTCGCAATACCGATCGGCCACCTTACCCATCAAGGGGCGCTTCCACTTGTCTCTGCCCCCGCCAGCTGAGCCGAGGATACAGATCAACTTTCCTGGGGTGTTGTCTAGCTTCTTTTTTAAAAATGAGTAAACCGCCTCAAGTGAATCTGGGGTGTGAGCATAGTCTAAAACCACACTAGCTTCTTGTGGGCCCTTTTCTGGATTTTGAACCTTGCCGGAGAAAAACTCCATTCGCCCAGGAACTCCCTGAAATCCTCTGAGGGCGCTGTAGATGGTTGGCCACTTAATCCCCTGCGAGAGGGCAATTTCTACGGCTAGAGCGGCGTTTGATAGGTTGAACTCACTCTCAAACCAGGAGCCTAATTGATCGGTGTTATTGGACAATTTTTCTTTTAAAAGCCGCCGCCCAGAAAATTCAATTATCTTACCTCGACTGACAGCGGCTTTAAACGCGAAGGTGTTGGGGTCGCCCCCTGGGACAAAAAAGATTGGCTTTGTTGGCCTAGCTTTTTTGGATACATAGCGAAATAGCTGAACCTTTGCTTCGCGATAGTTTTCAAACGATCCGTGACTTTCTATGTGCTCGGGGTGAAGCCCGGTTAGGGCGGCGGAAGAAAAGTTGATAAATTTATGGCGGTGCTGAACAATGCCTTGTGAGGTAACCTCTAGAAAAGCATATTCACATCCGGCATCAACCGCGTTTCTAAAAAATTTTTGGATATACCAGCGACCGGGCATGGTGTTGCCGGTCTTATTCATCTCACGTTGGTTGGCAATTTTTCGGTGAACGGTTGAAAGTGCGGCGTTGGTCTTTCCGGCGAAGTCGAAAATAGCGCTCAGTAATTCAATTGTGCTGGACTTCCCTTTTGTTCCGGTTATCCCAATTACATAAAGTTTCCGAGATGGTCGCCGATAGATGATTGAGCTGACCCAGGCGATTAAAAAGTGATAAATATTTCTCATCTTCGAAATTATTCTCCAAGAACTTTTTTGTTGCCACCTTTTAGAGCATCTTTTAACCTCGCGTTGAAGTTGGTGATTTTCGGGTCGATTTTAGAGATGGCTTTTTTGGCATCGGATTTTGCATAGCCAAGACTTACCAGTGTTTCTTCTAGGTCTACATCTTGCTCTAGTAAATTCAGGGTTTTAGAAGACTGTTTGGCGCTAATATTTAATTTTCCTTTTAGTTCTAGAGAAATTCTTTGCGCGGTTTTGCAACCCACCCCCGAAGCCTTAGAGATTAGGTCGCTGTTTCCTGTGTTGATGGCGGCCACTAGAGCATTGGTCTGAGCAACACCCATGATATTTATAGCTGATCGGGGACCAACACTACTAACAGAGATCAGGGCTTCAAAAAGCGCCTTCTCCTCTAGGTTGGCGAATCCATATAGGTCGAGAATGTCGTCACGAACGTGAAGATAGGTAAATACAGTAATGGTTTTACCCTCTGGGCCGAGCTCCTGGAGGGTGTTTTGAGAGCAGTATAGCTTAAAACCCACCCTACCGACGTCGAGGACTAGGAAATTACCGTCTTTTTGGCTGATTTTACCCTTTAAAAAGGAGATCATGTTGCCCTTATTGTAGCAGAGCTTTAGAAAAATAGAGAGCCCGCACGCCAACTCGGCGTGCGGGCACATCTTCTGCATCGCTAGTCGTTAGACCGCAGACCGCCGGCGCGTCTTGCGGGAGGGGTCGCGGCTCTCCTTGCGCCGCTTGCGCGCATCCTTGTTGGCGGCGTTGCCCTTGATTCCCCCGTTGTGAGGCTGTCGACCACGCGGTACACTACTGCTGAGCATGCAGCTCTCCCTTGTTATGCTCGGCTTTTCCGAGCTCCTCTGTGCTTTAGACTATCAAATATAGTAAATAGGTTTAATTCTTGCGTTTTTTTGCTCGATGTTGTAGGATATGGAGACTTTTGAATTTATTATTTTCTACCAATGCCAAACCTAAATGCAGCCAAAAAGTCCCTGAGACAAGACGCCAAACGAATAAAGGTTAACTTTGCCGCGAAGCGAGAGTTAAAAGGACTAATAAAAGACTTTAAGCAGGCCGCGGAAGTGGACCAAAAGAAGGCGCAGGAGATATTGCCAAAAGTTTTTAAGAAATTAGATAAGTCAGCGAAGATAAATCTAATTAAGAAAAATAAGGCAAACCGAATCAAATCTCGACTTTCGAAAAAAATTGCTTTAAAGAAATAAAACAAAAATAGCCCACCGGGCTATTTTTGTTTTAAGGCGAAATCTAGGAGCACCTCGGGATATTCTAGTTTTCCACTTTTTATCAAAACATCGTAGTCTGCCATTTTGCTTTTATCTCTTGATAAAGAAGCAAGGATATTAAAAACCATTGCTGGGTCGCTGCTCACACTGAGCTCCTCTAGGATTCTTAGTTTTTGCTCAACCGAAGAGTTGGGGCTGTTTAGAGACATAATCAACCCAAAGAAGTTTCCTCCATTGAGTGAGCCGGCTTTATCCCTGCCCCCCAAAGAGAGTTGTTCAACTTCATTAATTATTGCCCAAGTGTCTGCTGCGCAGAGGTTTATGATGTTTTGGGTTTTTGACTTCGACAAACTAAGCCCTCTCTTTTTAGCTTCTTCTAAAACGAAACTAAATAGTTTGTCTCCACCAAGCTTCTCAAAATGATAGGTGAGGGTGGGGACTTTTTTAAGAAAATTAAATCCTTTTGGTGGGGTGGTCTTGTCTTGGTTGATTATTATTATCGCGTCTTTTTTGTCGGTGGCAGATTTAAGCATCTTGATATCTTCTTTCGAGGCCTCTTCTGGATTGATGAGCCGGATGAGTTTTTTAGGTGAAAATAACCCGAAGGAGGTAAGAGCGTCCCGCAGAGATTCTGAACCGTCCACCTCTTTAAGGTCGCAATCTAAAATTGGGGCGTTGGGATGTTTTTCTTTGAATGCCTGAACGATCTTCCTTAGCTCACGATCACGGCGATAAGTGTCTGGTCCCGTTAAAAAAATAAACATATATTTTAACTCTCAAATTCTAAAATCTAAATGCTAAATAATTTTGGAATTTAATCTTGAATTGAGGTTTGGGGTTTATTTATAATTTATTTTTTGATTTTTGCGACTTCTTTCTGAGGCAGCTTTAATCAAACCCATAAATAAGGGGTGGGGGCTTAAGGGGCGAGATAGAAATTCGGGATGAGCTTGAGTGGCAACAAAAAATGGGTGTTTCTTTTGGTTAAGCTCTAAAAATTCCATTAGTGCTCGGTCGGGGCTAGACCCAGAGAAAACCAACCCCCTAGCTTCGAGCCTTTTTATATATTCGGGGTTAACTTCATATCGGTGGCGGTGGCGCTCAACAACTCGGCTTTTGCCATATAGCCTCTTAACTAAGGTCCCCTCTTTTAAGGTGGCGGGATAATTACCTAAGCGCATCGTCGCACCATAGTTTTTGTTTTTTAAATTCTCTTTTTGTTCGTCCATGATGTCTATAACCGGGTAAGAGGTCTTCTTGTCTATCTCGGTTGTATGCGCGCCCTCTAGGCCGACGACATTGCGGGCAAATTCTACAACTGCTAATTGCATGCCGTAGCAAAGCCCGAGGAAGGGAATCTTATTTTCTCGGCAATACTGAATAGCCCGGATCTTACCTTCTACCGCCCTAGAGCCAAACCCACCCGGGACAATGATCCCGTCATATTTATTTAGCTCCTTAAGCTTCTTCTTGTCTTTCTCGTATTCTGTTGCGTTTAGCCAGTCAATTTGAGCCTTGTATCCCTGATTGAAGGCAGATTGGCGAACAGCCTCAATAACAGAAATGTAGGAGTCAGCGAGAGTGAATGCCCCAGCGGAAAAATACTTTCCAACAATTCCAATCTTTACAGATTTTTTGTTGGTGCGGACTTTTTGAGCAAATTTTTTCCACTTTTCCATACTGGCCCTTCTCTTTCCGAGTCCAAATTTTTCCATTAGGGTGTCTCCTAAACCGTCCTTTTCGAAGTTGATTGGAACCTCGTAAATACTTTCGACATCGGGAGCGGAGATTACATCCTTCTCCCGCATTGAACAATTGAAGGCAATTTTTTCTTTCCGAGTTTTATCGATGGGTACACCTGAGCGGGCGACAACTATGTCGGGTAAGATTCCGGCGGCGTTAGCAAGACGAACCGCTTGTTGAGTTGGTTTAGATTTTAATTCCCCGTCTTTTTGCAGAGGAAGATAACTAACTACAACGAACAAAGCATTTTGTGGATTGCGAACTTTTAAAATGCGATAGGCCTCTAAAAACAGGATGTTTTGATACTCCCCGAGAGTCCCTCCGACTTCCACCACAACAAACTCAGCGTTATTTTTTTCTGCGGCTAAATCCATTTGGTCGATAACCGCCATTGGTATCTCAGGAACAACAGAAACGCACTTCCCAGCGTATTCTAGGTTGCGCTCTTTCTTGATTACAGAAAGATAGATGCTCCCAGTAGTGATGTAGTTAATCGCGCTAAGATTTGTTTCTAAAAATCTTTCGTAATTTCCAAGATCTTGATCTGTCTCTAGGCCGTCTTGCAGAACAAAAACTTCGCCGTGCTCCACTGGGTTCATTGTTCCAGCGTCAACATTTACGTAGGGGTCTATTTTCATCGCGGTGACAGAATAGCCGCGCGCTTGAATTATTTTGGCAATCGAAGAAGCGGTGATTCCTTTTCCTATTCCACTCATCACGCCGCCAACCACAAAGATGTATTTAGTTTCTTTTTTTCTTTTTTTTGCCATTGTAGGTTCTTTTTGGAGCTTGGCACTTTGGACAGAAGCTAGCCGATCTCCCTCCTACTTTAATGCGTTTTATGGGCGTTTGGCAACGTTGACAGGGTTCGCCTTCTCTGCCATAAACCAAGCGGTGATTTGTGTACCTGCCCTCTTTTCCGGCGGTATCCCGAAAATCGCTCGTAGAGGTTCCTCTAAGGCGGACGGCTTTTTTGAGGACTTGGCGCATTGCTTTATACATCTTAGAAATTTCTTCAGGAGTGAGTTTTTTGGGGTTTTGTAGGGGGTGAACAAATGATTGATACAAAATATCGTCGGAATAGATGTTGCCTATACCAGCCACTAATTCTGGCTTAAGAAGAGCCTGTTTAATTGTCGGCCCAGATTTTTTTATTAGGTTAGCAAACTTTTTGAGGGTCAGGCTGGGATCTAACGCATCGGGCCCGAGATTTTTAATGTCTGGTAGATCGTGAATTTTTTTAGTGTCCGCCAAAATAGCTTTAGCAAATTTTCGAAGATCAGAAAGGGCGAGTTGCTTGCCGTTGTCTAAGTACAAAATTAAATGAATAAATCCGTTGTAGGGGTCTTTCACCATTTCTTTTGGCTTAATCGCTACTGGGCGTCCTTTTTTGATTGCCCACTCCCCCAATAGGAGGTGGCCAGTCATCTTTTGGTGGATTAACAATGTCTTGCCGCCACTTAAATCGATTAAAATATTTTTCCCGATTCTTTTTGCTCGAAGAATTTTCTTATTTTTTATATCTTTTTGGAAATTGCGGAAGTTTTTTGATGATTCGTCTCGGTGCAGATCAGTAAGGCGTCGCCCGGGAGCGGAATAATCACGGATCTGCTTGGGAGTGTCCGACCACACACGCAAAATCTTCCGCCCTTTTACTCGGCGGTTTAAGTCATCAACTACAGTTTGAACCTCTGGGAGTTCGGGCACGAGAGGATTAAAGATTAAAAGTTAATAAAGTTAAAAACGAGGTATAAATTAATTATATAATAAATTATATAATTAATTTTCTGTGGGGGTGGTTGCTAAATTACTCCTTTCCGAAGTTGCCCACCTCTCGGCTGGGGATTAAGGAGGGGTCGGTGGGGAGGGTGAAGGTGAAAGTAGTTCCCCGACCGAGCGTAGACTCTGCCCAAATAGTCCCTCCGTGCTGGCGGACAATGTTTCTAGCAATATAGAGCCCAATTCCAGATCCGGTGGTGTCCATTTTTACGGTGGTGTCGGAGCGGAAAAACTTTGTGAATAGTTTTTGTACATCTTCTGGTTTAATCCCTACCCCAGTATCAGAAATTGCTATTTCAACCATTGACTCGTCGGTTTTTTTCCTTAGAGAGACCACCACTTGTCCGTTTTTTACGTTATATTTTATTGCGTTGTCGATTAGGTTGGACAGGACAATGCCTATTTTTTGTTTATCGAAAGTTGCGGAGATGCCTTCCTGCGGCCGTTCATAAAATAAATTGATTCCGTTTTGCTGAGCGATTGGTTGGCCCTCGTCCACAACGATGGCGATAAAGTCGACTAAATCAGCCTCTTCGAAGTTGTAGCCGAATCGGCCCTCCTCTATTTTAGCCAAATTGAGGAAGTCATTAACAATACTGGATAATTTCCTGGCGGCTTTTTGTCCGGTTAGGAGGATCTCATTTTTGTCTTCCGCGGGAAGGTTGGGGCTTTGAATCTCCTGCAAGGCCCAGTTTACCGCTGAAAGCGGAGTGCGCATTTGGTGAGAGGCAACGGTGACGAATTCATTTTTAGACTTAAGTAAGCTTGATTCTCGGGTGTGGTCGCTAATGACTTTAATAAATCCGTTAGCGTCTTTTTGACCGTCTCCCCCTTTAATGATTGGCATGGTGATGGTGCGAACCTCTAGGTAGGGGTTGTCGAATTTTAGGTCGACAACTTGAGGATATTTACCGGCTGGGGAAAGCTTTTGAATGTTGGGGGCTAGAGAAGGAAAAATTATTTGTCTTAAAAGGCTGTGGTTGGGGTTTTTAGAAGAGCTCTGAATGGTGAACAGCTGGCCGACAAGTTCGTCGGCTTTAAGTTTGAAGAATTTTTCGGCGGTCTTGTTAAAGACAAGAATGCGAAAGTTTTTGTCGTAGGCGACCACGGCGTCTTGAAGATTGGTGACCACAGCGTCGAGAAGATTCTTTTCGATCTGGAGGTTAAACTCAACTTGCGCAGTCTTTAGACTGGATAAAAACAAGGCCACCGCTGCGCCAACCAATAAAACGCTGGTAATGATTTGGATTACTGTAGGAGTGTAGATGAGGATTAAGACAAGGACAATAACTGCGATAGCTAAAAATATCCAAAAAAGCCTCATTGGTTTCATTTTTAGATATTGCGAAAGATTTTTGGGGTGATAGATTTTCATTTTGCTAGCTCTGAGCTTTTAGCTAATAGCTTGTGGTGATTAGATTATTGTTTCGAGTTGATTGACTAGAGAAACAAAACCATAGTGGTTGAAATACTTTTTTAGTTCATCTAGGTCTAGATCGGGAGCTTTTAGGTCTTCGAGTTTGTCTAAATAAATTGGGGCTGATTTGTTGATGGTGGCTAGCTTTTTGCTGAGAAGAGCGATGTCTTTGTTGCCCTCAAGCTTTTTGGCTACTTTGGGGTTAATGATAACTAGGTTTTCGTATATCTCCTCAATTGAGCCAAACTCTTGAATTAAAGGGGTGGCAGTTTTGGGCCCGACATTAGCTACTCCGGGGATGTTGTCAGAACTATCCCCCATCAGCCCTTTCAGGTCGGTAATCTGAGCTGGATTCAGGCCAAACTCCTCTTTTACTCTGTCTTCATTATACTGCACAACCTTTCCTCCATTTCTAATCAAATCAACGACAACTTTATCGCCCTCAACTAATTGAAGTAAATCTTTGTCGCCAGAGTAAACAATGGTCTGTAGGTTGTCTTCATTTTTATATCGCTCTGACAGCGTGCCGATTAAGTCATCGGCCTCAAACCTGGCGAGCTCAAAGGTTTTGATTTTAAAAACATCAAACACGTCACGGGAGTGAATTATCTGATCAACTAAATCATCTTCGGCCTTAACTCTGGTGGCTTTATATTCTTTGTAGTCGGCCTCGCGAAAGGTTGGCTCAGGACGATCAAAGCAAGCGGCAACATAATCGGGTCGTTGGTCGGCTTTAATCTTTAAGAGTAGCTTAGAGAGCCCATAAATGGCGCCAACTGGCTCATCGTTTGGGCCAGTCAGGGGCGCTAAAGCGTGATACATGCGGTGAATTAAGGCGTTGGCGTCTATAAGGAGGAGGGTTTTCATTATTTCTAGTATATCAGTTAATCATTAGGCTCCGCTCTCCCTCTGTTTCTCCGTGATGGAACTCTAGCCAAGTTGTGTCGGACGGCAACCCTTCTTTAATCCGCTCTGCCCACTCAATTAAAATAATTTTTCGGGTGTCTTTTAGGTCTTCAGCTAATCCGAGTGTAAAAATCTCTTCTAGATCCTCAAGCCGATAAAGATCGATGTGGGTGGCGGTGGTGTGTTTGGCGCTTGGAAGATGGTGGTTTTTTAAGAGCACAAAAGTGGGGCTTAGAATCTCTTCTTTTGCGCCCAGTGCTTTTAAAAAATGTTTGGTGAAGGTGGTTTTGCCGGCACCAAGATCACCGGTTAGGGCAATGGTTTGGGGCCCAGCCATACCGTCTATTTCTTTGGCAAATTTTTCGGCGAAACTTTGTAGTTCGGTCTCGTTTTTAAAAGTTTGAGTATTCATCTTGAAGTTTTTCAGCTTCTGTTTTAGGAATTAGTTTTAAAACTATAGTAGCAAGTAGAGCAAAAATCAAAGAGGTGAAAAACCAAAGAGAGATTGTCCCGTGATTTGGGTTGATGGTGTCGCTCGCTGAGGCTCGAAGTGCTAGTGGGTCAAAGTACTCCTGAATTAGCTCTGGAGTTAATTCTAGATTTTTCTTGATCACCCTCCCTTCAGATACGGTGCCGGTAAAACTAAGCTCATCGACCGCCTCACTAGATTGATTAAAGAGAGTTAGGGTTTCGTTTTGGTTGTTGAGGGTAATCTTGGTTTGCTGATAGGTAAACTGGCGCACCTCTCCCGAATCCATACTCCCCCAAAGCCAAAAGGCCTTACCGGAAGCGTCTTGGACTCGCCAACCAGCTAAAGACTGGTTTTGATTGGCGTTGTTAATGATTGAAAAATACTCCCCTTCCTTGTCGTTTCCGGCTGGGTTGGGCAAGAACTCAAGTAGCTCCAAGGAGTCCATACTTAATTGTTTTTATAAATTAGCGTTGTACTTTTTGAGGTGCTCGATAGCGTCTTCGGTGATGCGCCGGCCAGCGGGGGTGCGCATCAGCATTCCAATACTGATTAGGTAGGGCTCGTAAACGTCTTCTAAGATACTCTTATCTTCATTTAGGGCGGCAGCAAGAGAGCCTAGTCCAACTGGGCCGTAATTAAACTTCTGAGCAATCACCTCAAGCACGCGGCGGTCGTGGGGATCTAAGCCGAGCTCGTCGACCTCCAGCAGCTCCAAGGTCTTTTTAGCCGCTTCTTCGGTGATTGGGTCGTGATTGTGGACTTGGGCATAGTCCCTAACTCGGCGTAATAAGCGGTTGGCAACCCTGGGAGTGGCGCGAGAGGCCTTTGCTATGAGACTAATTGCTTTTTCATCGACGTTGAGATTTAAGAGTTTTGCATTTCTTTTTAAAATATCTTCAATGTCTTGGGTTTGGTAATAATCTAGTTTAAAAGACGCTCCAAATCGGGAGCGAAGAGGGCTAGATAAAAGGTTGGGGCGGGTGGTGGCGGCCACTAGAGTGAAGGGTGGGAGATCTAAAGAAAGAGTTCTTGCTCCAGGACCCTTACCAACAATGAGGTGGAGCTTTCGCATCTCCATCGCCGGATACAAAACCTCTTCAATCATTCGATTCAATCTGTGGACCTCATCAATAAACAAAACATCGCCCTTGTTTAAGTTGGTTAAAACTGCGGCAAGATCGCCCATTTTTTCTAAGGCGGGACCAGAGGTAGTCTTAAGGTTGGCTCCCAACTCCCCGGCGACGAGGTTGGCGAGGGTGGTTTTACCAAGCCCGGCCTGGCCAAAAAATAGTAGGTGGTCGCAAGACTCCTCCCGTTTCTTAGCCGCATCTATGATAATCCGAAGGTTTTGCTTAACCTTTGCCTGCCCAACATAATCGTCCCAATTTTGAGGCCGTAGCACCTGATCAACTGCTTGATCGTTGACGCCAGCCTGTGGAGATATTTTTAAATCTTTTTCTTCCATTATCATCACTATAGCACAAAACCACTATTAATGCGGGTTGTAGAGGGGTTGAGGATCTTTGGAAATGTGGATTAACTGTTGATGAAAAGGGGATGGAAAGCTTAGGACAACCCTTGCGTCATTGTTATAATAATAGTAGCATCCATTTTTTGATGGATTTTGTGAGCGCTAAGAGCTGATTGGCCCCTTTTAGATATCCAGTTAAGGGGGTTGACATATGTCTTTTTTTATGCTAGACTCTTAGGCGTTATTGAAAACTGAATAAAAAAGCCCCGTTTGGGGTGTGGGCAATGGAGCTGTGTTTAGCATTTCGGATGACTTGGTTTGCGCTGGGTCACTCCTCGATACTTCTCTGACCTCTTTTTATTTTAAAAAGAATTCAATCAGTTATCCCCCAGGTGCTGATTGGTGCCCACACCCCCCGACGGGGCTTTTTGTTTTTTTACCACCACTCAAGAGCGCCGGTAATTTTTTCAACCTCCTCAAAGCTGGTAATCCCGGAAAGGACTTTGATGATGCCATCTTGCTGAAGCGTCACCATCCCCTGCTTTCTGGCAAATTGGTTTATTTCTGCCTCCCCTGCTTTCTTCTCGATTAACCCCTCAATATCTTCGCCAACCTGAAGGAGTTCGAATATTCCAACTCGGCCTAGATATCCGGTGTTGTTGCATTCAAGGCAGCCACCATCTTTAGCTTTGTAAAGATCTACAGAACTAAATCTAGCGCGATCGACTCGCTCTGGCAATGTGGATAAAAAGTTTTCGAGTTTTTCTTTCGTTTTAGCGTCTTGGTTGAGGTGGATTTTGCATTTTGGGCAAAGTTGACGGACTAGTCTTTGAGCAATAACCAGCGTTAGCGCCGGGCCGATACTGCTCACTGGGGCGCCTAGGTTGGTCAGTCTGGGGATTACCCCGCTGGCGGCGTTGGTGTGGAGGGTGGAGAACACAAGGTGGCCGGTGAGCGCGGCTTGGATGGCAACCTGGGCAGTCTCTGAGTCTCTAATTTCTCCAACTAAAATAATGTCTGGGTCTTGGCGCATCATTGCTTGAAGCCCGTTGGCGAAGGTGTAGCCACGATTTTTATCGACTTGGGTTTGTTCGATGTCGTTGAGGTGGTATTCGATTGGGTCTTCGATGGTGATTACTTTAAGCTCGGGGCGAGCTACTTTTTGTAGAAAAGCATAGAGGGTGGTGGTTTTTCCACTTCCGGTTGGCCCAGTGTTTAAAATCATTCCGTGGGGTGAGAGAATCTCTTTTCTGGCTATCTCTAGGTCGTCTGGGCGCATGCCAAGATCTTTTAAATCTAGGCGGATGACTCGTGGATCTAAAACACGCATAACTACAGTTTCCCCAAATTCGGACGGAATAATTGAAACTCTTAACTCAATCACCACATCCCCCATCGCAAAACTAAATCGTCCATCTTGGGAGCCGCTAATGTTTAATCGCAAAGAAGACAAGAGTTTGATTCTGTTTAGGATTAAGCGGTAGCTATCTGGATTAATGTCGGAGTCGATGTCTTGTAAAACTCCATCGATACGATAGCGAATTTTTGCTCCAATTTTTGAAACCTCAAAGTGAACGTCAGAGGCCCGAAGCGCTAGGGCGCCGGCGAGAATGACTTCGAGGGAATCGCTGGTGGACACCTTAATAACTTTATCTATCTCGTCGTGTGCCTGCTGGGTGCTTTTGATAGCTTGGCTGAGTTTTACAACGTCGGCTTCAGATATTGCAACTCGGCCGCGCCCCTTTTCTTCTTCGGTGGTGACAAATCTATAAAATGTCCAAGCATACTCTAAGCTATCTTTGGAAACTAAAAATACTTTTACAAAGTTGCCTTGTTTTTGGAGGTCTTTGATTAGTTGGTCTAGACCTGGTTTGGCCGGGTCATAAACAGCAAGGTATAGTTCGTGATTCTTTTTATTAAAGCTGGCAACCTGTAGGTCTCTGGCGATCTTTTCATTAATTAAAGCAAGTGAGTCGCTAACTATGGCGACTTTATGCAGGTCAACATATCCGCTGTTTCCGCGGGAGGCTTGGGTTTTTACAATCCTCTCTTGAGAGGATTTCCAAACTTGGCTGATCTTATCTTTTAAATTTTGCTCGTCGTTGGAAATCATGGATATGGTGAGTAGTGAGTAGTGAGGGATGGGGGTTGAAGTTGAAGTTTAAATTCTAAAGTTCAAAGTGGAGAGGGATTAAATGCTGAAGTTTAAATTCTAAAGTTCAAAGTGGGGGAAGGAGGGATTGGCGGAGTGTGTTTTTATTATAGCAAGAATGTAGACCTTTGGAGTCTGCTATGGAGTTTGCTCGAGGGCAACCTCTAGAGCAGAGATGATGGGCGAGGTATACGGAAAGCGTTTCGCTTCAGACTAGAGTTTGTTTATCAACCTTGACTTTATTATACTTTTGTGCTATAATAATAGGTGGGAGGTGCAAAATGAGCACACTTAGCAGACTACTCGTCATCGTTGT
>PFBB01000012.1:31940-32082 GCA_002773475.1 Candidatus Harrisonbacteria bacterium CG10_big_fil_rev_8_21_14_0_10_44_23 | reverse complement strand
GGTCCAGCATACACAAGCCTGCCAACCCTCCTTGGCCTAATTAATAATCCGGCCCAATTTGTGGAGGGAGCTCCCGACTACCAGAAATACAAAGACTTGAATTTTAAATACCTCCTTCCTATCTTAAAAGATAAATTATCCG
>PFBB01000012.1:26900-31834 GCA_002773475.1 Candidatus Harrisonbacteria bacterium CG10_big_fil_rev_8_21_14_0_10_44_23 | reverse complement strand
GATTAAAAACCTTGTGGGAAAAGAAACTCCCACAAATAGCGAGTCTCTCAAAAGCTCATATTACGGAAAGATACTAACCTAGTACAAAAATCAAAAAATCCTCCACCCGAATTAATTCGGGTGTAATTCGGTTGTGATGTATAATGAATGTAATGGCACGAGGAGAAGTTCAAGATAGAAACACACGCAAACTCAGTCAATCTGGGCAGGGGAGCATTAGCATTACCCTCCCAATAGAACAAATCTGCTCCCTAAAGTGGCGCAAAGGCCAAAAAGTTATAGTTACAAAAAACCGCGAATCACTTGTGATCCGCGACTGGAAAGAAAATTAATCATCCCTCGGCCGAGGCCACCAAGTTTACCCGCCTTCGGCGGACCCCCGGGCGTTTTAAGTTGCTTATTTAGTTATTATTCCGGTTTTTATATATACTTTAGGTATGGTGAATGAAAAGTGTGGAATTTTTGGTGTTTACGGGAAGGGGCTGCACGCGAGTCGTCTGGCCTTTTTTGGACTCTTTGCTCTCCAACACCGAGGCCAAGAGGGCTCTGGCATTTGCTCTACCCTAGGTAAGGAATTGTTTATACACAAAGAAAGAGGTCTTGTGTCGCAAGTGTTTAACGAAGAGATAATAGAGAGTCTATCCGGTCACGCTGCTATTGGGCACAATCGATATTCTACATCGGGAAGCAAGGATCTTGATTGCACCCAACCAATATTGGTTAACAACTCTACAATTGCCCTTGTTCATAACGGCAATCTTCCCAGCGTCACCCTACTAGAAAATTTTTTAAAAGAGAGATCTATTTCTACTCAAGGAATGTCTGACTCGGTGATGATAGCGGAGGCCATAGGCTCTTTGGTTGGTGAGGGGGCTGAAATTGAAGAGGCCATAAGCCAAATATTTTCCCTAATAACGGGGGCGTTTTCTATCCTTGTTATGACAAAAGATAAAATTATCGCCTTTCGGGACCACTGCGGTATCCGGCCCTTAGTTGTGGGAAGTCTAAATGGGGGATACGTTTTCTCTTCAGAGACTTGTGCCCTTTTGCCCATTGGCGCCAAGTTCCTCCGAGATGTTTTACCAGGAGAGATGGTTGTTGTTGATGAGGGTGGCATAAGAAGCAAGCAACTAGCCAAAGGCACTCCAAAACTCGATATTTTTGAGTTTGTTTATTTTTCTCGTCCAGACAGCCATCTTTTGGGAAAATCAGTTTATAGCGTTAGGAAAAATTTTGGTATTGAATTAGCCAAAGAATATTTGCTTGAGGCCGATGTAGTTATTCCCATACCAGAGACCGCCATTCCAGTGGCAATTGGGTATTCAGAAAAATCGGGCATTCCCATGGAGATGGGAATAGTAAAAAATCGCTACATTCACAGAACCTTTATCGAACCCGAGCAACATATTAGAGAGCAGGGGGTTAAGGTGAAACTGGCGCCGCTCAAAGAAGTCATCGACGGCAAAAAAGTCATTGTTATCGATGATTCAATTGTTCGGGGCACAACATCAAAACAAATTGTAGAAATGCTATTTGGTGCTGGGGCTAAGGAGGTCCATTTTTTGATTAGCTCTCCTCCGGTTAAATTCCCAGATTTTTATGGTATCGACACTCCCGACCAAAAAGAACTTTTAGCCTCGCATAAATCAGTTTCAGAAATGAATACATATTTAGGCGCCACTTCCCTAAATTTTCTTTCTCTTGAGGGGATGATTAAAGCAACTAGTCTCCCCGAATCTTCCTTTTGCACATCCTGCTTTACAGGAAAATACCCAATCGATATTAAGGAGAGGGGCAAGGAGCTAGATTTAGATTAGCGCGATACTGCGCCCACATCTTCAAACGTCTCAACCACCTCCCTCATACACCCCCAAGTTTACCCCGCAAACGCGAAGCCCTGAGCCTGCCTGCCCTGAGCTTGCTTGCAGTGAGCTTGTCGAACCTGTCGAACGTGCCGAAGGGTGAAGCACTGTGGGGCCTTCTCTAAGAAATTAGTCAGTCAGCCTAAATTTAGGTGTAAGATAAAACTATGGAAAAAGGGAAATTTATTATCCTGACGATCGTGATTATCGTTTTTGCTGGCATTGCGCTTGGGCTATTGTATTCGCGACTTCCTGGCAATAACCCACAAGAGAGTCAGGCGGGGTGTGAGAGCGTGGGAGGCGATTGGGACCTAGCAACGAACAGGTGCCTCGCTTCCTATAAACCAGCGGGAGAACTTTGTACCGACGGAGGGCAGTGTAAAAGCGGAGTTTGTTTCCCCCCAGCCTTAACTGAAGAACAAACACTTGATCTTGCCAACGGTCCTTTAAAAAATATAGCGGGAACTTGCTATCCCGACGAGCTAATAACCGGCTGTGTTGAACAAGTGCTTATGGGAACAATCTCAAAAGAATCAATGTGTTTAGATTAAGCAGGAGATGAGGAAAGCTGGCAATAGCGCCAATCGTCTTAAAAGAATGGCGCGAAAGGGAGATTGGAGTATAATAGCTCTATGAATAGCAGCTGACTTGGATCCTTTTTTGGATATTGGATTCCAGCCATCTTTGCGGTTCTTGCGGCTTTCTGACTTAGGAATGACCGCTGTCGCCCTAGGGCGACGTAGCATTACCCCTTTAGTCGCCGGCAAATGCTAACTGACTTCTTTATTATAAGAATAATAATAATACCTATGAAAAAAATTATCGGAGCGGTCGGAGTCCTCGTTGTAGTCGTGCTGGTTGTTTGGCTTTTTGCCAAAGGCCCAGCCCAACAGCAAGTATCCGAATTGGGTGTAGTCGACACAGTTTGGGAATTTTATGATAACTGGCTTAAGGCAGTCCAAGAGCCGGCAACTGCAGATCCAAGCTTAGACACTTTAGCCCATTCACCAATCTTGAGTCCAGCGCTGAGAGACCGACTTGTTAGCGCCCAAAAAGATCCAAACACAACCCTCGACCCCGTCTTATGCCAAACAGTTATACCGGAAGAGATTATTACGAGGACTGTGTACGAAGAGACCGATAAGGCCCAAGTGCTAGTCATGTCCCGAGACAGGGAGGTGACTGAGCAGGCGCTTATCACGTTTATCAAACTTAACGACGGCTGGTATATCGATGATATCCAGTGCTCACCTGGAGAATTTGCTCCCGAACGAGAATTTAGTTTCGAAAAAGAGGGCTATTTATTGAAAGCTTCAATTCCTCCTCCTTACGATTCCAACAAGTGGCACTTAGTATTTGAAGATAATGGTGATGAGGGCAACGTTGTGCCACTCTTCTTTGATTCAGAAAGTAAGTGCACAAGCATTGAAGGGGATCAAGCTGTATGTAGCCCAGACCAATTTACCGAAGCAACAAAAGTATTTGTACATGGCCAAATGACTGAAAGTGGCGTTAGCGTAAAGCAGCAAGAGTTTGTTGAATAGCTGTTTGTAGAAAATAATCCCACGGCCAGCTCCCTTGTGCTTGTTTTCCCTTGTTTAAAAATGTTTCGAGCCGGCGATGCACTGCATCGCCGGCTCGATCGTTATAGGGGCTTAGCGTATATTTTCTTTGAAAATACGCGCCAACTCCTTGTCGGTGTCCTTAGGGAGGGATAAGTGTAAACCTAGAGGGGCAAGCTGGGGGAGTAAATCGTGCATGAAAACACAAAGCGTAATTATGTCAGCCTGGGTTTTCTCCAATTCCTTTTCTAGCTTTTTGGCTTCCTGTTGAGCCGCTCGAGCTGCCCGCTTCAAAGCACCATTTTCACTAGATGCCTTGTGAAGCTTCCTCCGGCACAGCTCGAGAGCTGTGCTCCTTTTGGCCAACTCGCTCCGCAGTCTTGCCGTCTCCGATTCGCTCTCCCTTGGCTCAGTTGAGATGCAATCTTCAGCATCCTTTGCTGGACGACGGAGCTCGAACTTAAGTGCTCCCAGCCTATACAGAGCCCGTCGCAGAGTCTTGTGCACCCTTCTCGGGGAAATTCCGGGCCACTCTTCGCTTGCCAAAGACCGTAGCCGCCCTAACTCAGCCCCATTCTCTAGAAGACCAGCGCTTAGATCTTCGGCGTCTATCTGGCCAATGAGAAAGTTGGCTAAACCAGAGTAGTCTACCCTCTTCGGCTCCTCTTCGGGTATAGATAGCGCGACCTCATCCTCCGACTCGTCCTTCGTCAGACCAAAAAGCGCCCTCTGGAGCAGGTCGGTGATTTGGCCATTTGGTAACGGCCCCACCAGGGGTATGTCGTGCTTTTCGGCGTCTGCCTTTAGTCGATCAGAAAGCTTGTGGTCAATGAAGCGGGTGAGCAAAACGCAACCCACATCAATAGGAATAGCCTTCGGCTTTTTGGTTTGAGAAGCATCGGTGCTGTCCCAAAACTCCAAGCGTGCATCAGCCCGTAAGCTATCTGGGAAGTTGCCACTGCGCCCACCTGCAATCAGGATGCGCAGTCGCTTCTCCAGTGCTTCCGCAGCCTTTTCCGTAGCTACTTCAACTAGGGGGATTTTCAAGGTTCCCTCCTTTCTCCACCCAAGCTATCCCAAGCGAAAATAAAAGTCAAAAATTTGCATTTTGTTCACTAGGGCACTAGGATTATCCCAGAACTTCCTCATGCGGGGAGAGGAGGGGGAATTTGTGGGTTAGGACATCCCGAAAGATAGCGCATATCCTGCTAGCGCAATCCAGTGTGATGGTTGCGGCGGGTGGGGATGCACGAAGTGTGACGACAAGGGTTGGCTCCCCAGGGATCATCTGAGTGGCAGGAGGTGCGCTCGCCTTGGTTGTAGCAACCCAATCCCGCCGCCGCAGGTAGCCATCTACTGCTCCGACGACTGTGCATCGGCAGACGCGTAAAGCGCTCACCAATACACACCAGCGCCCCGACAACGCAAAGTTGTCGGAGCGCTTTCAATAATTTGATTATCAAAAATAATTTGAGCCCCCCACTAAAACGATGGTGGGGGGCTCGTAGAT
>PFBB01000012.1:25500-26852 GCA_002773475.1 Candidatus Harrisonbacteria bacterium CG10_big_fil_rev_8_21_14_0_10_44_23 | reverse complement strand
CGCCCTGAATGCCGGTTACCAAATCTGCGATCACACCGAGCACGAAAGCGCGAGACCAGATGTCTAGAGCGATGACACATCCGGTCTCTTCGCAAAGCACTTCCAAGCGAGAGAGCAAGCAGTTTGCCGTGAGGATGTCTCCCTCGGTTGGAGCGCACCGCTTTTTATTCCTCCTTATTTCGAGCTGGGCCAGGAGATCAATCAAGCCCTGCCTTGCATGCGGACAGACATTGATAGATTTACCCGCGCGGGCAATCCAATCATCCACCCGCCTTTGAGCAAATGATCGGGCCTCTTCAAGTTTCTTGGGATCCATTAGCACCTCCTTTCGGCAGAGATGTTAACACAAATCTGCACACCAGTCAATGTCGTCAGGTAAAACAGAAAAAATTATTCAATTCGCAAAATAGATAAAAATCCCCCGCGTGGCCAAATAGCCACGCGGGGGAGTGTCGACAAAGCGAGGAGAGGTTCTTATTCTGGCTCAAGTCCTGCTTGCGCAAGGGAGAGCACCATTACCCTTTTAGTCCGCCTTCGGCGGAAACCTTGGCTTTGCTAGTCGCCGTTCAGGCCCTGAAGAGCCTCGCCTAACAAGTTCTGGAAGAGCTCGGTGATGAAGATGGTCATCTCATCCATCTTGACACCCGTCTTCTTGGAGAGACCACCGGCCTCGCGCCGGAGATCGTTGCCATTCAGGTTGCGGATTCCCTTCTCGCGGATCTGCTGCTTCAGCAACAGATATGCGATTTCGTTCCGACGCACATTGGTGAATTTGGGAAGCGGCATGGCTTCCTCCAGCCCGCATCATTGCGGAGTTCAAAGAACATACCACAATAATCGAAAATAGTCAAAAAAGAAAACCGTGAGATTTGTTGACGGACAATAAGCCAAGTTTCTACAGCGCTAGATCTTGTCTATCGTAGTCAAAGTTTTCTTCATCAATTAAGCCAATTTTATCAAGACGTAGTTTATACCAACAATCACCATCCAGCATTTTTTTCGCCTCAGACAATTTAGGATTCGGACAACTACGTTTCTTTAGGTGCTTTATTAAAAGTTTAAACTGTACACCCGGAAGCTCCTCCGCCACCAGAAAATTGCAAACCAAAATCTGGCTCCTTACTTTTTACGCTATTAGTAATTGAGCCCGCAGCTTTAAAGGAATTACTAATCGCTCTCGAATGTCTCGCTTCGGGGTCCGACATCCAAAAAATATTGAAATCTTTGTCGTAGATAAAAACTACGTCTGCCACCCAGGGGCCATCCTTGTCTACCACAGCCAAGCTCATCAAATGGGTATTTTCCAGAACCTCAAAAACACGTTCTCTTATATCAATCATGCACTTATTTTT
>PFBB01000012.1:24847-25478 GCA_002773475.1 Candidatus Harrisonbacteria bacterium CG10_big_fil_rev_8_21_14_0_10_44_23 | reverse complement strand
CGAACCCCAATCTACTGGACCAGAACCAGTCGTGCTGCCATTACACCATCCGGCAATCGTTCCTCAATTCTAGTTATTCCTCACCTAAAAATCAAACGGCGCTCCGGTTAAAACCGGAACGCCGTCTCGTAGAGAAGAGGGAAGAGCGCGGCTCTAGGCCGCCTTCTTGCCCTTCTTCTCCTTCTTCTTGCCGCCCTTGCCCTTCTCCCGCATGGAGTAGGCCTTGGCCGCATCCTGGGCCGCCTTCTTCGCGGCAGCCTCCTGAGCCTTTCGGGCCAGCGTCGCCTTCGCCTTGGCCTGCGCCCCCTCCCACTTCTGGAAGTGGGCCAGCGAGCACCAGGCCGCCGCCATGGGCCGGCCGTAGCCGTTGTCCATGGTGAACTTCACCACGACCTGCTCGCCGACCTTCGGCATCACGCCACCCCACCCGAGGGTGCGATAGCGCAGCTCGTCGCCCACCAGGCGCAGCTGCACCTGGGCCCCGGGGTAGCAGAGGATGTCCGACTCCTGCCCGGGGGCGGAGATCAGGGCATAGCCCTTACGACCCCGCACCTTCGTGACCCGACCAACGATCTTCTCCGCCATTTCTCTCTCCCTTCGAGGATTCATCGCCCAGCATGGGCGAAACACC
>PFBB01000012.1:23060-24820 GCA_002773475.1 Candidatus Harrisonbacteria bacterium CG10_big_fil_rev_8_21_14_0_10_44_23 | reverse complement strand
GTATAATGAAGCCGTATGCGAAAGATTAAGAACCAACGCGCTCTGGCCACCAGCCCCATACGCAAAGACGCCCTGCGCATTCTCGAAGCGGGGCTAGAGGCGATCGACACCGAAAAAGCGATCAAAAAAAATATCAAGATCACCAAAAAGGAATTAATCGTCAAACACCAATCTTATTCACTCGAAAATGTAGAAAACATCTATCTAGTGGGAGTAGGGAAGTGCGTAATTGATGCCGCACAGGTTTTAGAAAAAAAGCTAAAAAGACGCCTCAAAGGTGGCATTGTTTACGGCACCAACAAAAACGAGATCAAAAAATACAAAAAGCTAAAGCTACTAACCGGCAATCACCCAACTCCAAAAGAAGAAAATGTCCAAAACTCTCAAGAAATTTTGGATTTTTTAAAAAATACAACCGAAAAAGACTTAGTTCTCTTCCTAATATCTGGCGGTGGCTCCAGTTTGCTTTGCCTGCCCATAGATAAAGATTGCACCACCGAGCAGAGAGTTTTTAACGAGCTCACCGAGAAAGGGGCAATCATCGAAGAGCTCAATACAGTGAGAAAACATATTTCTAAAGCTCGAGGTGGTCGATTGGCTGAGGCCGCCTATCCCTCGCGGGTTATCTCAATCGTTTTTTCAGATGTTCCTGGCGACGATCTTGGATTTATTTCTTCCGGCCCAACCTACAAAGACAAAACAACCGTCGAAGACGCCAAAAAGGTTTTAGAAAAATATTCTGTAACCGGAGTAGACCAGCTTCTGATGGAAACACCCAAAGATGATAAATATTTTGATAACGCCGCTCATATTTTATTTATTTCCAACAAAGATGCTCTAGCTGCAATGAAAACTGAGGCGCAACGTCTTGGCTACAACACCGAGATAAAGAGCACGACCCTAAAGGGGGAAGCCAGAGAAATTGGTGCGCGCATCGGACGAGCTCTAGACATACTGACAGAAAGCACTTGCTTCTTATATGGAGGGGAGACGACAGTAAAGATTGGCGGGCGCGGAAGGGGAGGAAGAAACCAAGAGGTTTCACTTGGCGCGCTCTCAGAAATGCAGGAGCCCGAGCTAGTCGTATCTTTTGCCTCCGACGGCCTAGACAACACCGATGCGGCTGGCGCACTAGCTGATTTTCAGTCCCTTAACCTCGCCAAAGAGAAAAATCTCAACATCCGAGACTATCTAGAGAAAAATGACTCCTACGATTTCTTTAAGGCCCTAGATGATCAGCTCATCACTGGTCCAACTGGCTCCAATGTCTCCGATCTGATAATCGCACTTAAAAAGTGCTAGAATACAAACACCTATAAGCTAACTATATAAGCCAATATATATGGAAAAAGAAACATCCTATATCCTTCATTTTAAAGACGTAACCCTAAAAGATGTGCCCTATGTTGGTGGCAAAAATGCCGCCCTCGGAGAAATGATTTCCGGAATTGTCCCAATGGGTATCAATGTTCCAGAGGGATTTGCCATAACTGCCCACGCATACCGACATTTTCTAAAAAGTTCTGGACTAGAAGAAAAAATTAAAAAGATTCTTTCTGACCTAGATACCAACAGTTTAAAAAATCTTCAAAAACACGGCAAAAAAGTCCGCTCCATCATCCTCAAAGCTAAACTTCCTCAAGATTTAGAAATTGCCATTCGCGACGCTTATATGGGCTTAGGAGACAAAGCCATGGTGGCAGTCAGGTCTTCCGCTACCGCCGAAGATCTTCCCGGTGCTTCTTTTGCCGGACAACAAG
>PFBB01000012.1:11934-23041 GCA_002773475.1 Candidatus Harrisonbacteria bacterium CG10_big_fil_rev_8_21_14_0_10_44_23 | reverse complement strand
ATCGAGCCATATCGTATCGACAAGATAAAGGATTTTCTCATTTTGACGTTGCCCTTTCTGTTGGAGTGCAAAGGATGGTAAAAACCGACACCGCTTCTAGCGGAGTGATGTTTACCATCGACACCGAGTCTGGATTTGAAAAGCTAATTGTCATCAATAGCTCTTATGGACTTGGGGAGTATGTGGTCCAAGGCACTGTCACCCCCGACGAGTTTATTGTGTTTAAGCCACTACTCGCTGACGGCAAGCGCCCAATCATTTCTAAAAAACTAGGAGCTAAAAGCAAGAAACTTGCCCGCGACAGCAAGGGAAACAATGTCTCAGTCGAAGTTTCTCTCGAGGACAGAAATAAGTTTTCTCTCAGCGACGACGAAATTCTTCAACTAGCGAAATGGGGAAAACAAATTGAAGAATTTTTTTCCGGAAAATATGATCGTCTTCAACCCATGGACATTGAGTGGGGAAAAGACGGTGATGACGGACAATTGTACATCCTCCAAGCGCGCCCAGAAACAGTGCACTCTGTAGAGGGCCACGTCACCGTAGACTATCGCCTAAAAGAGAAAGGAGAAAAAATTACCGAAGGAGCAGCTGTTGGCTCAAAAATTGCAGTAGGCAAGGCGCGTGTTATCGAAGACGTTAAAGACATTGGGAAATTTAAAAAAGACGAAATCCTCGTTACCCAAATAACCGACCCTGACTGGGAGCCAATCATGAAGATTGCCTCCGCTATCATCACCGACAAAGGAGGACGCACCTCTCACGCCGCCATTGTTTCTCGCGAGCTTGGAATTCCCTGCATTGTGGGCACAGAGACGGCCACCCAAGTGCTAAAAACGGGAGAAGAGGTCACCGTAGACTGCGCTTCGGGCGATACCGGCATGGTTTACCGAGGGAAATTGGATTTTGAAAAAGAGGAGCACAAACTAGACAAAATTCCCGAGCTCAAAACAAAAATCATGCTCAATATTGGCACCTCCGACGAAGCTTTTCGTCATTGGCGACTGCCAGTCCAGGGAGTTGGTTTAGGAAGACTGGAGTTTATCATTGCTTCTCACATTCAAGCTCACCCGCGCGCCTTAATGGATCTTGAAAAGATCAAAGCTGAAGGCAAGCATCCCGAAATTGCTGCCAAGCTAGAAAAAATTAGCGCTGCCTACGAGGACAAGTCGCAATATTATGTTGATACCTTAGCTCAAGGCATGGCAAAAATTGCCGCCACTTTCTACCCTCACCCAGTCATAATCCGTTTTTCTGATTTTAAGACCAATGAATACAGAACGCTTCTAGGTGGAGAGCTGTATGAGCCAGAAGAAGAAAACCCAATGATCGGCTGGCGTGGTGCTTCCCGCTATTACCACCCAGACTTCAAGGAGGCGTTTGGGCTTGAAGTTAAAGCCATGAAAAAAGCTCGAGAAGAAATGGGCCTCAACAACATTATCCCCATGATTCCTTTCTGCCGCACCGTTGAAGAAGGAGAGAAGGTGGTGGAAGTTATGAAGGTTAATGGCCTAGACAGAGAAAAAGACCCGAACCTAAAAATCTATGTAATGTGTGAAATTCCTGCCAACATAATCTTGGTAGATGAATTTTTAGAAGTGTTTGACGGATACTCAATTGGCTCCAACGATCTTTCTCAGCTAACTCTCGGCCTCGATCGCGACAGCGCCATCGTTGCCAAGGTCGGTAACGAAAACAATGAAGCGGTGAAAAAATCGATTGCGCAAGTAATCAAAAAAGTTAAGGAAAAGGGTAAGTATATCGGAATTTGTGGGCAGGCACCGTCTGACTATCCAGATTTTGCCCAATTCTTAGTAGATCAAGATATTGACAGCATGTCCTTGTCTCCAGACACAGTCATCCGCACAATTAAAATGGTCGCAGAAAAAGAAAAGTCAAAAAAATAAATATTATGAAAATCGGATTTTTCGGCATCTTACCAAAAGACGAGGCCTATCTCAAAGCTCAGATCCAAGAAGAGCTAAAAGAGCACGAAGTGAAGGTCTTTAACCAAGGAGTCAATCCTACTAGCTACCCAAAAGAAGGCGATGAGACGGATTTTGATATTATCTCCACTTTCGTTGCTTCCGATCTCAGCAAGGAAGAGATAGCTAAATTCCCCAATCTTAAATTTATCGCCACTCAATCAACTGGCTACGACCACATCGATCTAGAGTTTGCCAAAAAGCACGATATTCAAGTTTCTAACGTCCCCGAATACGGATCTCACACTGTGGCTGAATTCACTTTTGCTTTAATGCTTGGCTTAGCAAGAAAACTCCCCAGCGCCTATGAGCAAATCCGGGAAACGGGAAGCTTTAACCCTGA
Organism: Candidatus Harrisonbacteria bacterium CG10_big_fil_rev_8_21_14_0_10_44_23; assembly: GCA_002773475.1. Lineage (GTDB taxonomy): Bacteria > Patescibacteriota > Minisyncoccia > UBA6257 > 1-14-0-10-44-23 > 1-14-0-10-44-23. The sequence continues at coordinate 20,713 of PFBB01000012.1, read as the reverse complement.
AAAGCTTCGCGGAGTAGATCTATTTGCTAAAACTCTCGGTGTAATCGGTACCGGAAAAATCGGCCAAAATGTTATTCGCATTGCTCGCGGCCTAGAAATGAAAGTGTTGGCTTACGATGTTGCCCAAGACGAAAGCTTTGCGGCCACCCAAGGATTTAAATATTGCTCTCTCGATGAGCTATTTTCTCAGGCGGACATCATCACTCTTCATGTTCCTTGCCTTGAGTCCACAACTCACATGATAGACGCAAAGGCACTAGAAAAAATGAAGCCTACCACGATGATAATCAACACCTCTCGAGGTCCTATTATCGACACCGAGGCCCTACTTAAGGCGCTTCAAGACAAAAAACTCGCTGGCGCCGCTTTAGATGTTTTAGAAGAAGAAAGTGCCGCAAGAGATGAAGCAAACTTTCTAATTCGCGGTGACTTTGAGGGGCATGACCTAAAAGACATTATCGCCAACCACATCCTTATCGACATGGAAAATGTTTTAGTTACTCCTCACATTGCCTACAACACCGACGAAGCCACTCACCGCATATTAGACACAACAATAAAAAACATCCAAAGCTTTATTGCTGACGAACCAATAAACATCGTCAACTAACCCATCCCAACAAAAGCTCTAAGCTAACAGCTATAAGCTTTATTCTAATCTTATGCCATTAATCAGCTCAATCTCCGCAGAAAAAATCTCCAACTCCAGAGGAAAGGAGACTGTTGAGTTAACCGTTCACCTCGACGACGGAGAAACGGTTGGCATCGCTTCTGTCCCCGAGGGAGCTAGTAAAGGAGAACGTGAGGCAGTTGCCGTACCAGCCGATCAAGCCCTAAAAAACCTTGAGTCTATCCAAGCTAAATTTATTGGCCTAGATCCAACCGACCAAAAAGGCTGCGACAAATTACTTATCCAGCTGGGTGGAGAAAATAAAAAAGACCTCGGGTCCAACACCACCCTAGCGATATCTCTGGCAGTTGCTCGAGCTGGAGCTAGTGCTAAAAAAATCCCGCTCTGGAAACACATCGAGGAGATATCTGCGTCAACTGCAAAATTGCCTCGCCTAGTTGCCAACCTGATCGAGGGGGGCGTGCATGCGCACAACGATCTTCCAATCCAAGAATATTTAGTTATTCCAAAAACCAACGACACTCACAAGGCCAAAGGAGCAATCGAAGATGTCTACTCTAGGCTCGGAGAAATATTGGTAAAAAAATATGGTAATGACGCCACCCCAATCGGAGACGAGGGGGGATTTGCGGCACCAATCACCAATATGGAGTTGCCGATTTCTATGTTAATGGAAGCAATCGAACAATCTGGCCACAAAGACGGGATCGAGCTTGGCATCGACGCCGCGGCTGACCAAATTTCTATTTCTGAGGCCGAGCTAATCAATTTTTATAAAAAATTGAGCACCGACTACCCATTTACATATCTCGAAGATCCATTTTCCGAAAAACACCCCGAGCTATTCGCTAAAATCCTAGAAATCGTTTCTCCCAAAACTTTAGTGGTGGGCGACGACCTCACTGTCACCAACGAGGACCTAATTAAAGTTAATGCCACTCGGGGAGCAATTTCTGCTGTGATTATCAAACCCAACCAGACGGGGACCTTGATGGAGGCCATTCGCGCTATTCAAGTTGCCCGAGACAATAATTTAAAAACCATTGTTTCTCACCGAGGAGGGGAGACCAACGACTCCTTTATTGCCGACCTAGCGGCAGGCACAGGGACAGACTTCTTTAAGCTAGGAGCCCCTTCAAAGCCCGAAAGACTCGCAAAATACAACCGCCTCCTCGAAATCCAGCAAGAGTTGTCCAATTAGTCTCTCCAGGGTCCCTTCTCTGCTATACTAAAATCATGTCGATTCTCAAAAGGGCTAAAAAGGAAAAAGTGGAGGAGAAACCCAAACTCACCCCCGTGCAACCTAAGACAGGGGTTCAGAAAAACAAGGATCTTTCTATTGATTTTTCCGAAATGGATAAGGAGGTTAAAAAGCCGCCGGCTTTTCGTTCCATTATCCGAGTTGTCGACATGCTTATCCAGCAAGCCTATGCTTCTCGCAGTTCTGACATCCACATGGACCCAGAAGAAAAAGTTATGCGAATTCGATTTCGAATTGATGGCGTCCTGCACGATGTTTACGAGTTTCCTCGAGAGCTCAACTCCGAGATCATCACTCGCATAAAGGTGCTTTCCGGCTTACGCACGGACGAGCACTTTGCCACTCAAGATGGAAGACTTAGGGTAAAGATGCCCGACGAAAGCTTTGTCGATGTGCGTATTTCCATTGCTCCAACCTATTTTGGAGAAAACTGCGTCATGCGTCTTTTGACGGATCACTCCAAAGACTTCAGCTTAGAGAGTCTGGGCTTTTCTGAAATTAATTTAAAAAAGATCGAGCGAGCGATAAAGAAGCCCTACGGACTCATCCTTGCCACCGGACCAACTGGAAGTGGAAAGACCACCACACTCTACATGGTGCTAAAGAAACTCAACAATCCCGAGGTTTCTATCGTTACCATCGAAGATCCAATCGAATATTCACTTCCTGGAGTAGACCAAATCCAAGTTAACCGCAAAACCGGACTACTATTTTCTACCGGACTTCGCTCCATCCTGCGACAAGACCCTAACATTGTAATGGTCGGAGAAATTCGTGACTCCGAAACGGCCACCATTGCCGTCAATGCCGCTATGACCGGACACTTAGTGCTCTCCACCCTCCACACTAACGACGCGCCGACCACTCTTCCCCGACTTCTAGACCTTGGCGTCGAGCCGTTTTTAATCGCCTCAACTCTAAACATCGCCATCGGGCAAAGATTAGTGCGAACAATTTGCGAGGACTGCAAAGTTAAAAAAGTATTATCAAAAGATGAGATGGACGCTCTCAAGGATTCTGTACCACCCAAGCTCTTGGGAGACAATAAAGTATTTTATCGAGGAGAGGGTTGCCCAAGGTGTAGTGACAGTGGGTTTAAGGGGCGAATCGGTATTCATGAAATCATTGAGATAACCGAGAAGATCCGCACTCTTATGATGCAACGAGCCAACGCTGACCAGATTCGCAGAGTCGCCATAGAAGAGGGGATGGTCACCATGCTCGAAGATGGCTTCAACAAAGCAGTAGCCGGTAGAACCACAATCGAAGAAGTCCTCCGCGTCTTCCACGAGTAGCGTCCACTTCCCGCAAGAATCTCGTGGTAAAATACTAAAAGGAAATCATCCTCGTCCGCCCGCACAATTTATCACTCTGTTGGGCAGGCATTTTTTACTATGGAAGATATAAAAACTCCGCCACCTCAAAACACTGAAGCTCCTGCTCCGGCTCAAACGGAAGAAAACAAAATTAGCCCCGAGCAAGCCGTGGCCCAACAAGACGGTGGGGTTAATGTAAAGATATTTAAAGGTGGGGTGGATTTTAAGAATATGTTTGTCCGAGTTCCCTTGCAGGACCGGGTAATGTTTGCCAAACACATGTCAGTTGGATTGCACGCTGGGATGACAATGCAAAAAAGCCTTGAATTAATCCGTTCCCAGACCAAATCGAAGTCCTTCAAGAAAATTCTCGGAAAATTAATCGAGGACACCACCAATGGAATGTTTCTATCCACCAGCATGGACCGCTATCGTTCGGTCTTTGGGGACCTTTTTATCAACATCGTTCGAGTCGGGGAAAACAGTGGAACCTTAATCGAAAACCTTCAATATCTTGCTGTTGAGCTAAAAAAGAAAAAAGCCCTCCAGTCGAAGGTGCGGGGAGCGATGATCTATCCGTCCATTATTTTAGTTGCCACAATCGGTATTGTTGGCTCGTTAATGCTTGGGGTGTTTCCCAAGATTTTACCAGTATTTTCAAACCTAAACATTGAGCTTCCGATCACCACAAGAATTTTAATTGCCTTATCTAAATTCTTAACTGCTTACACCGCCTGGATCGCCGTCGCCATATTTTTACTTATTGTTTTATTTTGGTTCCTTTCTCACTATGAATTCTTTAAATATGCTTGGCACCATATCATCCTCAAAACGCCGATAATCGGCAAGATCTCTCAGAAAGTTAACTCTGCCAGCATCAGTCGAGTTATGGGGCTCTTGCTAAAAAGTGGAGTACAGATTATCGAAGCAGTCGACATCACCGCCCACGCCTTAGACAACCGAGTATATCGGCAGGAGCTAATGAAGGCCGAGGAAAAGCTTCGCCGAGGAGAATATCTATCAGTGTATTTGAAACAGCACCCCCATCTATTTCTTCCAATCTTAACCAACATGATCGAGGTCGGAGAAAATACGGGAAATCTAACCGACAACCTAGATTATCTCAGCCAATATTACGAAGAAGAGGTTGATGAAGTTTTAAAAAACCTTTCCAGCATCATCGAACCAATCCTGCTTTTAACAATGGGGCTTTTAGTCGGATTTATCGCCCTCTCGGTCATCACGCCTATCTATAAGATCAGCCAATCGTTAACACTCTAGATTAGTGAGTAGTTAAGTAGTTAAGTAGTAAGTAGAAAAATGCCAATAAAATCTTACAAAGATCTAATCGTCTGGCAGAAATCAATGAATTTAGTTACTGAGATTTATAAACTAAGCAAAACATTCCCAAAATCTGAAATTTTCGGACTGACCTCCCAAATAAAAAGATCTGCAGTTTCAATTCCGTCAAACATAGCAGAAGGTAGTAGGAGGGGGTCGAAAAAAAATTTTCGACATTTTCTTTTAAATGCATATGGTTCTGGTGCTGAGCTAGAAACTCAGTTAGATATCGCAGAGGAGCGACAATTTGCATAAAGCAATGAATTAGATCGACCCATGGATCTCTCAGACGAGATCATGAGAATGTTGAACAGAATGACAAAGAAACTTAATAGCGAAGCGTAAAATGCACCCACTACAAACTACTCACTACAAACTAAAAGCTCGAAAAGGTTTCAGCTTAATCGAGATTCTCATCGCCGCTACAATTTTTCTAATTGTTATAGGGGGAATTATTTTTTCCTACGCTAACATTTTGGAGATAATGAGTCGCACACGAGATCGCAGCCTCGTTGTTACCCTACTTGAGCGAGAAGTAGAGATTATCCGCAGTCTGGACTATGAAAACATTGGTATCCAAGGCGGCTATCCACCCGGAGTTATTCAACAAGGCAGAGAAATTTACTACGAGGGAAAAAACTTTACTATCGAAGCCTTTGTCCGCAACATCGACGATCCGTTTGATGGCACAACTGGCGGTGACCCAAACGACACTGCTCCAGCCGATTATAAATTAGTCCAATTACGTGCGACCTGCTCCAATTGTTTGTATGCCGGAGCAGACGAGGTGATCGCCTGGGTTTCCCCAGAAGGGCTTGAGACAGAAACCGGCAACGGGTCTTTATTTATTAACGTCTTTGACGCCAACGGACTGCCAATAGAAGATGCCGACATAACAGTAGAAAACGATGCCCTAAATCTAACTATCATTGATGAGACTAACGCCAGCGGGACTCTACAACTAGTAGATATTCCAACCAGCACCAACGCCTACGCCATCTCTGTATCTAAAGACGGCTACTCTAGCGCCCAAACTTATCTGTTGGGAGATGAAGCCAATCCAAATCCTGTTCAACCGCACGCCACCGTGGCCTCCGGAGACATCACTGAAATAAGTTTTGCCATCGACAAGGTTTCTAGTATCAATGTGCAAACTTATTCTAATTCTTTCTGCAGCCCACAAGCCGGAACCGATTTTATCCAATCGGGGACCAAGCTGATTGGCTCCGGCCCAGATGTTTTAAAATATGAAGCCTCCTTTTACACCGACGGCGATGGTCAATCAACCCGCTCAAATCTAGAATGGGACAACTACAGTTTTATTTTAGATGAAGTTTCTACTGTCATCGCCGGGTCAAATCCATTCTTGCCAGTTGAGCTAGCCCCCGACGCTGACTTAGATTTAGCTATTCATATTTTTCCAGCCACCACCACCTCGCTCTTAGTTGCGGTTGCTGACGAAGGGGGAGAGCCCATTCCTGACGCCGAGGTTTCTATTTTAAAAGGCAGCGACATCGCCACCCAAACAACTGCATTGGCACAATTTTCCCAAACAGACTGGTCTGGGTCTGATTACGACAGCCAAGATGGAGGGCTAGTTGCCAGTGAGGGGATTGAGCTAGCTGGCGCCCCCGACACATACCCAACAGGAACAACTAGCTGGCTGATTTCGAGAACCTTTGATCTGGGAACAGCGAACACTACCTTCCGAGAAATATTAATCAATCCAGAGAGCCAACCCAGCGGCACTATCCTAAAGATTCAAGTTGCTACAAACAACGACAACACAACCTGGTCTTTTGTTGGCCCCGACGGCACTAGCTCCACCTATTACGCCAATTCAGGTCAGCTGAGCGGCGACCACAACGGCGACCAGTATTTACGCTATAAAGCCTATCTCTCAACCACTAATTCCGGAAACACTCCCACCCTTGAAGACATCTCCTTTAGCCTCTTGTCTGGCTGCGCTCCCCAAGGGTATGCCTATTTTGCAAATCCCGGTGCCGGGACGTGGGAAATTAGCGCCTCAAAGACTGGCTACGCTACTGCCACTAGCTCGATAGACATAATCAATGGCCCCTATCAAGACAATCTAATTTTGATTGCTCAATAATTTATGAAAGTACTTCGAAACAACAAAGGCTTCACTCTTCTAGAAATAGTCATTGGGATGGCGATCGGTATCGGTATTATGGTTTTGATTACTTATTTAATTGGAGACTTGTCCGAACAAAATTTACGCTTTACTCAAACATTAACTGGCCAAGAGTCAGCTCAACAAACCCTGCAAGTCATGATCCCAGAGATTCGCTCTGCCGCTCCATCCAACATCGGCAATTATCCAATCGAGCAAGCTGGAACCAGCACTCTGATCTTTTACAGCGACACCAACGGCGACGGATTTTTAGAACGGATTCGCTACTATCTCTCTGGTGATGTCTTCAACAAAGGGGTGATAAAGCCAACCGGCAATCCGCTAGAATACAATAGCAACAACGAAAAATCCTATTCCCTAGTAAGCAGCATCGTCAACGGGGACAGCCCAATATTTTCCTACTACGGAGCCAATGCCACTAGCTCTCAGTCCGCACCCCTTTCCCAGCCAGTCGACATTAACTCAGTTCGAATGATCAAGGTCTCTTTAATCTTTAATCAGGGAGATGAATACAACCCCAACATCGTCGGCATAGAAAATCAGGCAACTATCCGCAATTTACGCTTCCAATAACTTATATGTCTACTCACAAACTAAAAGCTAAAAGCTACAAGCTCAACCTAGGCCAATTATCTTTACAAGTTCTGATAGTCGGATTTATTGGCATCATAGTTTTGAGTGGTTTTGTTGTCTGGGCCGATTCTCACATCCGGAGCGTTGAAAGAGGGGAGAAGCGCGCCCTCGCCTTTGCCATTTCTGAAAGTGGCATCGAGTACTATCGCTGGCACCTAGCCCACAGCCCCACCGACTATCAAGATGGCACCGGAGCAGAGGGACCATATACCCATGACTATTTTGATAAAGATGGAGACAAGATTGGAGAATTTGAACTAGATATCACCCCGCCAGAAGAAGGTGGAAACATTGTCATTATTCGGTCCACGGGTAGATTAGAAGCCGATCCAGGTGTAGAAAAGATTATTCAAGCTACTTTGGCTTATCCATCGCTTGCTCGGTTTGCAGTCGCCGCCAATGACGACATGCGTTTTGGAGAAGGAACACAGACCTACGGCCAAATCCACTCCAATGGGGGAATTCGCTTCGACGGGATCGCCTACAACTTAGTTAGTAGCGCCAAAGAGGATTACAACGACCCCGATCACAGCGGCGGCAACGAATTTGGGGTGCACACCCACGTGTACCCAATCGATCCTCAACCCCCAGCCGAAATTCCGGTCCGTCTGGATGTATTTACCGCAGGAAGAGAAGTTGGAGTTCCTGCTCTAGACTTCACTGGCTTCACCCAAGACCTCTCCGAGATTAAGGCCCTCGCAATTTCCTCCGATGGATTTTATCAAGAAGAGTCGAGCAAGCGCGATTATGGATATCATGTGGTCTTAAAGACCAACGGTACATTTGATCTCTACGTTGTTGACGCCTTAGTTAGCCCACCAAGAAACTGTCCAGCTTCGCAGACTAACTGGGGAACATGGAGCATAGTCCAAGAGCATTTGGTGGATAATTATGACTATCCAAATAACGGAATAATCTTTATCGAAGACGACATTTGGGTGGACGGGCAAATTGACGGAGAAAAACTGACCATTACCGCCGGACGTTTTCCGGACGTTCCATCCAAAAGAAAGAGCATAACCGTAAACAATGATTTGCTATATACCAACTACGATGGCAGCGACAGCTTGGCGCTGATAGCTCAAGAAAACTTTAACGTTGGCCTCAAGAGTGAGGACGATCTCAGGATAGATGGTGCAATTATCGCGCAAAATGGCCGGATTGGAAGATTTTACAACAGCTCAAGGTGTGGGGATGAATATATTCGCGACACCATCACCCTCTTTGGCATGTTGGCATCTAATGAACGTTATGGATTTGCTTACACTGATGGCACGGGCTATCAAAACAGAATCATTATCTATGATGGTAATTTGTTGTATTCACCTCCACCAAAATTCCCTAGCACCGCAGAACAATATCAAGTTTTATCTTGGGAAGAAATTAAATAGTCCCTAATTAGTTATTCACACAACCAAAACAACATAAATACAAGGGATTTG
>PFBB01000012.1:11466-11896 GCA_002773475.1 Candidatus Harrisonbacteria bacterium CG10_big_fil_rev_8_21_14_0_10_44_23 | reverse complement strand
TCGTTGCTCTTAACCCAGCACGACAATTCGCTCAGGCAAGAAACACCCAACGAAGCTCCAACGTCAACGCCATATTGAACGCCGTAGGACAAAACATGGCTGACAACCGAGGAAACTGGACATGTGCCGCTGGCGCTCTTCCAACCTCCTCAACTAACCTAGCTTCTGCAGGCGGATACGATATCTCCGATTGTCTAGTTCCAACTTACTTGCCTCAACTTCCAGTTGATCCAGTAAACGGAGCTTGGACTGATGCCACAGACTACGACGCTGGCTACAGTGTTGCTCAGGACGCAAATGGACGAGTAACCGTTTCTGCTCCATCAGCAGAGCTCAGTGAGACTATCAGCGTAACCCGATAGTTTTTCCTCACTATAGTGAAAAACAAAAAACCCGCTTTGGCGGGTTTTTTGCTATAATTTATAACATT
>PFBB01000012.1:10026-11453 GCA_002773475.1 Candidatus Harrisonbacteria bacterium CG10_big_fil_rev_8_21_14_0_10_44_23 | reverse complement strand
CTAGCTTCAGTAGTTATCGTTGCTCTTAACCCAGCACGACAATTCGCTCAGGCAAGAAACACCCAACGAAGCTCCAACGTCAACGCCATATTGAATGCTATTGGGCAGAACATGGTAGACAACACCGGTGTTTGGACTTGCGCCAGCGGAGCCCTGCCAGCCACCAGCACAGTAATAAGCACCTCGACCTACGACATTGCGGATTGTTTAGTTCCTCTATATCTGCCTCAACTTCCGGTTGATCCAACTGCCGGAGTTTGGACAGATGCCACCGACTACAACACTGGCTATACCGTTTATCAAGAAGGCGGTCTAACCGGACGAGTAACTGTTGCCGCTCCAGCAGCCGAGCTTGATGAGACCATTACCGTAACTCGATAACAAAACAAAAAAGGAGCGCCTTAAACGCTTCTTTTTTTGTAAGCATTTGCTTCAAAGTGCGTCAGACAAACCAGTAATAATCTAATTCCAAAATATGAAAAACCGAAAAGACTATCAATCCATTGAATTTAATTTTGAAGGCGGAGTAGATGGGATGAGCGAAAAGATGCTCACCGATCACCTCGCCCTTTACGACGGCTATGTAAAAAAGAGCAACGAGATTCAAACCAAGACAGATCAAGCCGACAAATCTTCAGCCAATCAAAGCTATTCCGAATTTGGCGAACTCAAACGCCAAGAAACCTTTTCAGTGAACGGGATGAAGCTTCACGAGCTATATTTTTCCCAAATTGATGGGGACGGAGAGCCGAAAGGGATCTTCAAAGAAATGATCGAGAAAGACTTTGGATCAGTAGAGGAGTGGAAAGCCGAAATGGTCGCCACTGGCGTTGCTAGCCGTGGCTGGGCTGTATGCGCCTACGATTTCAAAGATGATCGGCTCCACATCTATGGTCAAGATGCTCACAATATTGGCGCCGTTTGGGGCTGTGCACCTTTAGTGGCCTTAGATGTGTACGAACACGCCTACTTTATCGATTACGGTAAAACTAGAGGCGAATATATTGAAGCTTTCTTCAAAAACCTCAACTGGGACTTTGTCTCAAAGATGATTGAGAAGTGGGGGATAGACAAAATGCATAGAGGTAGTGAGTAGTTGGTAGTGAGGGGTTATCGATAATTCATACTTCTTAATTCTAAAGCCGCGCCTTACAAAAACGCGGCTTTACCGTATTTTCAAAGCAGTTCTGTTTGCGGCGACTATTGGTTCACGAAGTCTGGCACAGGCCGACACCCGCCATTTTCCCAATAGGGCTCACAAAGCTAAGTTGCGAGTACTTCACCTCTGAGCGCACTTGGCTTTGGCTCGTCCAGGTCGACTGAGCCTAGCTTCACCCTCGCCGTTCGCGGTGGGGGTGAATTGTTTTTCAGCTCAAATCAATTGGATTCTTTCCCTCGGGATGAATCCTTTTTATCTTCAGCTCGTT
>PFBB01000012.1:0-9970 GCA_002773475.1 Candidatus Harrisonbacteria bacterium CG10_big_fil_rev_8_21_14_0_10_44_23 | reverse complement strand
GGTAACAAACTTTTTTGTGAAAGTGGCATGCCCATGCTCTTGCTCTAGAGCTTGCTCTAGAGCAAATTCTAGAGCAGGGATAATTTCAGCTAATTTTTTCCCTCCTAGCTCTGCTAATCTTGCTTCTAATTCTTCGTAGTTTTCATTTGAAATTTTAAATTCAGATTTTGAAATTATTTTCCCGTGATCCATCTTCTCATCCATTAAATACAAACTTACTCCAGTTTTTTCTTCCCCAGCTAGAATAGCTGATTGAATTGGGCTAGCTCCGCGGTAGTGGGGGAGTAGAGACGGGTGCACACCAATCGTTCCTAGCTTTGGCGCTTCCACAATTTCTTTTGGCAAAATTTTTGAGTAAGCCGCAACAACGGCAAAATCCATTTTCTGAAGCTTCTCCAGCAAAGCCATAATATCTTCCTTGGTTTCTGGCTGAGCCACCTCAATCCCATTTTTATCGGCCAACACCTTAGTCGGCGGTTCAATGAGTAGTTGCTTCCTCCCGACGGGTCGGTCGGGGTTGCAGATAATAAGCGTCGGCTTTTGCCCCGCAGCAATCAATTGCTCCAAAACAATCTCTGCAAACCGCGGAGTTCCCCAAAAAGCAAAATGATGTTTAGTATCAGGTAGCATGTATTAAGTATTATGTATTAGACTCTAGCTGCGCTTTTCACCAAGCCATTTAAAAGTTTTTCCACAATCATTGTTTGATTCAACAACCGCTCCCTCTCTTCGGTGGTAATGTATTTTAAATCGTGACTGATGATAATTTGATTCTCGAGCTCACTTAAATATCCTAGGGCAATATGGTAAAAATTTATTTTTTTCTTTCATTCCTCTTCTCGGAAAAGCTTCGGCTACGTTGCTACTAATTGATACTGCAGCTCGGCGCATTTGAGAAATGAGACCAAAGACTTCGGCCTTTGGAAATAAGCTGGTGGTTTTATAAATCGATAGCACCAGTTTATGCGCCTCCTGCCAAGCAATCAAATCCGTGAACTTTCTAATTTTGCCCATACTTTGTACTAATACTTCATACTAACTACTTTATACTATCAATCTTTGTAAGATTGATAGCCTTATCAACGTAAAGCACCCCATCCAAATGGTCTGTTTCGTGCTGAAAGATATGGGCCAATAAACCCCAAGCCTTCATCTTTAATTTCTTTCCTCTCTCGTCCTGCCCCTCGATTAAAATCTTTTCATAACGCTTTACCTCACCCTGATATCCGGGGACGCTCAAGCAACCCTCTTCCAGTAAAATGGGATCTCCGTAAGTCTTTGTTATCTTTGGATTAAAAACCGCATAAAACTTGTCTTGATCTCTGGCAACAAACACCCGTGCATCTAGACCTACCTGACTTGCCGCTAAACCAATTCCATCGGCCTCCACCATCATCTTCCGCATTTTAGAAATCAGCACCTTAATTTCTTTGGCTGAATATTTTTCAAAATCAAAAACCGCCATCTTACGATGCAAAAACTTATCATCAGCTTTATCCTCTTTTTTAAGAATTCTTTCCTCCATCGTCTTTAATTATACGCATAAAGTAGGCTCCTGGCTTTTTTATATCCCTCCTTTCTGCCACCTCTTTAGCAACCTGGATTAACCGATCAGTGTCTCCCGTCTCCTTTGCTAATTTAATATACAGACTTTTGTGCTCTCTGTCAGATAGAATATCAGCCAGCTCTAAGCCAATCAATTGATGCTTGTGATAAACATGCGATTGCTTAGATCGCTTCTTCAACTCTTCTAAATATTCCTTTTTTTCAGAAAAATCCTCCATAAATTGGGCATTATAAGCTCAAAGCTCCAAACTAAAAGCTACCTCAGTATTACACTAATTTGAATAAAGCTTCAAATAGTCTTAAAATAACTAGACACATGAATCCTAAAATAAAAAAATACCTATATATTGGCGGAGCCATTTTGGCTATCGCCGTCCTACTCTTTAGCGGCTACATGGTTGGCCTTGTCGAAGGAGAAAAAACCACAACTCAATTTACTGTTCAGAATGTAAAGAACATCGACGACGACGCCCAACAAGCCGATTTCCAGGTTTTCTGGGAGGCTTGGGACAAATTAAAAGATTTACACATTAAGAAAGACCAGATCAGCTCTCAAGACCTAGTCTATGGGGCCATAAAGGGCCTAGCCGGGTCTTTTAACGATCCCTACACTGTTTTCTTCCCGCCATCAGATGCAGAGAAATTTGAACAGGACGTCACCGGAGTGTTTGGAGGCATCGGAGCGGAAATCAGCATTGATGAAACTGGTACCCTAGTGGTCATTGCTCCACTTAAAAACAGCCCAGCCGAAACAGCTGGTGTTCAAAGCGGTGATTATATTTTGAAAGTAGATGGAAAAAGCACTGACGGAATGAGCACCGATGAAGCGGTAAAAATTATCCGTGGTCCAGAAGGTTCACCGGTAGTCCTAAACATTTATCGAGAAGGATTTTTTGAGCCTCAAGACATTACCGTTATCCGTGCGCGCATAGAAGTACCAACCCTAGACTATCGCTTAGTTGATGACGGACGATATGCCCTCATTCAACTTTATAGCTTCAACGAAAACGCTTCCAAGCTATTTGCTCAAGCACTACAAAGAGCAGTCACCGACAAGGCACAGGGGATAATTCTTGATTTGAGAAACAACCCCGGAGGATTTCTGGACGTTGCCACTGAGCTGAGCGGCTGGTTTATCGAAAAAGGAGGAACCGTGGTCACCGAAAGATTTAGTATTGGAAACGACAGCGTCTTCACCTCTCGTGGCAACGGTGCGTTTAAAGACTTTCCAGTGGTCATCCTAATTAACCAAGGGTCCGCTTCAGCCTCAGAAATTCTTGCGGGAGCACTCCGCGATCACAACAACACGCCACTAGTTGGAAGGACTAGCTTCGGGAAGGGGACAGTGCAGGAGCTAGTTTCCCTTCGCGACAAATCTAGTCTAAAGATTACCATCGCTCAGTGGGTGATGCCGGGCGGAGACATTCTCACCGAGGCCGGCATAACACCAGACTACGAGGTTAATTTCACCCCCGAGGATATCGAGGCTGGCATAGACGTTCAGCTCAACAAAGCCATAGAAGTCCTAGATCAAACTAAAAAATAAAAGTATGAAAGTGATCCTGCTTCAAAATGTAAAAAACCTCGGACAAAAAGGTGAGCTTAAAAATGTTGCCGATGGCTATGGCCGCAACTTTTTGATTGCCCGAAAGCTCGCCATCCCCGCCGACGCCTCTCACATAAAGCAAAAGCAAGCTCACGATAAAAAGAAAAATGAGGAGGTGCTGGCCAAAAAAGCCGAAGCCAAGGAATACGAAAAGTATGTTTTAGAATTCTCCTTAAAGACTGGCGAACACGGAGAAACCTTTGGCTCGGTTAGCAAAAAAGACATTGAGGAGGCACTTAAGTCCAAAAACATCCCTTACGAATCAGTCGAGTTAGACAAGTCCATTAAAGGCAGCGGCAAACATGAAGTTATCCTCTCCTTGGGAGATGGCGTGAAGGCTAAAATAACTGCAGAAATAAAAGCCGAGTAAAATTAATTATATAATAAATTATATAATTTATTATATAATTAATTTATTCCAACAAAAAAACCCGCCGAAGCGGGTTTTTTATTTGACTAGAACGGAGATCATCTTTCCTTTTCTCATTGATCCATCAAAGCGCTTTCTTCGGGAGTCTTTAAATTGGACAACCCCGTTTATTGCAGCGTAGATAGTATCATCTTTTCCTTTTTTCACATTTTTACCTAGTAGGTAGCGAGTTCCTCTTTGTCGAAGTATGATCTGCCCTGCTTTTACAGCTTGATTGTGGTTTATTTTTACACCAAGCCGCTTTGAGGCAGAATCTCTTCCAAGTTTTGTCGAACCCGCGGATTTTGTATGTGCCATATTTCTTCGTTCGCGCAGCCGCAACTATTTTCACAGCCTTTCGACTAAAATGTCGAATTTCTATGTCGGTTGTCTCTGCACGTCAACAATTAATTTTCAGTCCCACGATTATACGCTACAATTAACCTATATGTCAAACAAATTAGTAATCGATATCGAGACAGTCGGGGAGGATTTTGACCAGATGGACGAAACCACCCAACACGTTTTAACTAGCTGGATAAGAAAATCCAGTAATTCCGACGAGGAGTACGAAGCTGATCTGGAAAGGCTGAAGCAAGACCTAGTGTTTTCTCCACTAACCGGAAAGATAGTCGCTATAGGAGTTTTGGATTACCACCAAGATAAAGGAGTGGTTTATTACCAAGCACCCGGAGATAATGCCAAAGAAATCACCGAGGGCAACATCACTCTTAAGCCAATGGAAGAAAAAGAGATGCTTAAATCCTTTTGGCAGGGAGCCTTAAAGTATGAGGAGTTTATCACCTTTAGCGGACGCACCTTTGATATTCCATATCTAAACCTGCGCTCCGCAATTCACGGCATTCGTCCCACCAAAGACCTAATGCGAGGCCGCTACCTTTATCAACAGCAACCCGGCGCAATTCATATCGATTTATTTGATCAATTCGCCTATTACGGATCTGCGCGAAGGATGGGCGCCATGCACACCTTTTGCCGCGCATTCAACATTGCCAGCCCCAAAGACAATGGTGTAAAAGGGGAGGACGTTGGCGCCTTATTTAAAGACAAGCGCTATCTCGATATTGCCCGCTACAACGTTGACGACATTGTTGCCACCGGCAAGCTCTACGAAGTCTGGGACAAATATCTAAGATTTTAAGCATGTTGGAGAAAGTAAAAGACTGGATATCCGAACATCGCCGAGAAGTGTTAATTTTTGTATTATTTTTCTTAATTAGCTCCCTATCCTTTGCCTTGGGATATTTAAGTGCAAAAGAATTTACCCACAGCCAAATAATCATTGAAAAAAACTCCAACCTTTTAGAAGCATCGGGGGATGAACTATAAAGAGCTAAAATTTTTAATCATCGGAGCCACATCAGGTGCCACCCTGGCAATTTTTGTTTTCCTCATTTTCTTTTCTACTGGCCATAAAATAGTCGAGTCAGACAATCTCATTGCCCGCATTCCTATTGGCGAAAATATCGCCATCGCCAAAACCCAAGAAGCCGCCCCAGTCGTAAAAACCACTTATCCCACCCCAAAACCACCCAGTGGAAAAGTCGCGGGAGCAACCAACTCAGATAACGTAGACCCAAGCTTGGGCATATTTACCCTCGGAAATGATTCAGAGCAAAAGACTTCCACGAAAGAAAAATCCGAAGCGCCAGAGACAAAGTGTTCTTACCAAGACGACTCTAGTCCCGCAAAAAACCCTGACATCATTTTTAATGAAGTGAATTGGATGGGCTCACAGGAAAATAGTAATGCGGAGTGGCTTGAAATAAAAAACATTAGCTCAAAGACCTTAACTCTCTCCGGTTGGGAAATTATCGACCTCAAAGAACAAATTAAATATATTTTCCCTAACGGCCTAGAGCTTCCCCAAAACTCACTTTATTTAATTAAAAGAGGGGAGAGCACCCTAAAGAATATATCCGCGCCGATTTACACCGGAGCCCTCTCCAACACCGACGAAGGTATAAAACTTTTTAATAACGACTGTAGCCTAGTGGATCTCGTCGAAGCGGATCCAAAGTGGCCAGCCGGAGATTCAAAAAACAGACTCTCCATGGAAAGGGGAGGAGATCTGACCTGGCACACCTGCACCGCCAAGAGCGGCTCAACTCCAGCAGAGAGAAATTCGAATCCACCCGAGCCCCTAGACGATGAACAGAGTTTATCGTCAGCCGATCCTGCAGAGCAGGATTTAGCCAATCCGGACCCTGAGCCAGCTAGCCCCGACCCCAACGAGGGCGCCGGAGAAACCACTCCAACATCCACCCCCGAAGTTATACCCGAGCCCGAGCAGCAGACTCAGGAGGTGGTGGATTCAGATCCAGTCCAAATAACCGAAGTCATGGCCGGGACCGCATCGAGCACAAACGATGAATTTATAGAGCTATACAACCCCAACGATCAAGCCATTGATCTAACAGGCTATGCAATAAAAAAGAAAACCTCTTCTGGGTCTGAGTCTTCCTTCGTCGCCTCTAGTCGATTTGAAGGGCTAACTATTCCAGCTGGAAAGCACTTTTTAATCGTCCACGACGGCAGCTACACTGGATCGGTTTCTGCCGACCTAACTTGGCCGACATCTTACTCACTTGCTTACTCCAACAATTCGGTAATTTTATACAACTCAGAAGGTAAAAACATCTCCGAGGTGAGTTGGACAGAGGATATTCAAGACCAAAGCTACGTCTGCGACTCCAGATCTTGTTCTGTGTCTAGTCCCGACCCACAAAACAGTAGCAATTAACTCCTATCCATACCTCTACAGCCTAGTATATATAAGGGCTGCAGCGGCATTACCAAGCTTGTTTTTCAACCTAAAATACGCTATACTCTAGTTAATCGGGGTTACCCCCTATTTTTAAATTCAGAGCATAAAAATCAACTATGGCATCCAAAAAATCCCTCAAAGAAGAAAAAAATGAAAATAAATCAGCTAGCTATACAGCGCAGGACATTACCGTCCTTGAAGGGCTAGACCCAGTCCGCAAGCGACCCGGAATGTATATCGGCACAACCGATATTGCTGGTCTCCACCACTTAGTTTGGGAGGTTGTTGATAACGCTATCGACGAGGCCATGGCTGGCCACGCTCAAAACATTACAGTTGAGCTTCTAGCCGACAACCGAGTTGCCGTTACCGACGACGGCCGAGGTATCCCAGTCGAGAAACATAAGCAAACCAAAAAATCAACTCTTGAAACCGTTTTAACCGTTCTTCACGCCGGAGGAAAGTTTGGCGGAGCTGGATATAAGGTTTCCGGAGGTCTTCACGGAGTTGGTGTTTCGGTAGTCAACGCTCTTTCTGAATATCTTTGCGCCGAAGTCCGCCGCGACGGCTTTCTATACACTCAAGAATATCAACGAGGCAAGCCCAAGGGGGCGGTTAAAAAAGTTGGTAAGGCCAAAGGATCTGGCACAAAGATAATCTTCCAACCAGACCCAGAAATTTTTGAAACCGTAGAGTTTAACTCTAAAACCATCATTGAACGATTACGCCGCCAAGCATTCCTAACCAAGGGCGTGCATCTAAACTTTATCGATCACCGCACCACCCCCGCTATTTATTACGGATTTTATTTTGATGGTGGGTTGCTTTCCTTTATTCGTCACCTCAACGAGAGCTCAAAACAACTTCAAAGTGAGATATTTTATGTTGAAAAGAGCGCAGAAGATGTTCAGGTTGAGGCTGCCTTCATTTACAACGATGAGATAGAGACTCAAGAACTAAGCTTTGCCAACAACATCCATAATCCTGACGGAGGAATGCACTTAACCGGATTTCGATCCGCGTTAACCCGCACTCTCAACTCTTGGGCAATCGAAAACAACTATCTAAAAGAAAAAGATTCCAACCTAACTGGAGACGATATTCGGGAAGGGCTAGTTGCTATCGTTTCAGTCAAATTAAAAGACCCTCAATTTGAAGGGCAGACAAAAGGCCGCTTAGGTTCACCAGAGGCTAGGACAGCGACCGAAAGCATAGTTTCCGAAGCATTGCGCAATTTCCTCGAGCGCAACAGCCGCGACGCCGGAAAGATCCTAGAAAAATGTTTACTTGCCGCTAAAGCCAGAAAAGCCGCCAAGGCCGCTAGGGACACAGTCTTAAGAAAAGGAGCATTAGACGGATTGGCCCTTCCGGGAAAGCTAACCGATTGTATTACCAAGCACCCAGAGGAAGCCGAGCTATTTATCGTCGAGGGAGACTCCGCCGGCGGTAGCGCCAAAATGGGCCGCAATAAATTTACTCAAGCCATTCTTCCTTTGCGAGGAAAACCCCTCAACGTAGAGAAGGCAAGGATAGATAGGATGCTAGCCAACAAGGAAATTAAATCCTTGGTGGTTGCCTTTGGTACTGCAATTGCCGAAAACTTCGATATTGAGAAACTCCGCTACCACAAAATCATTATCCTTTCCGACGCTGATGTTGACGGCCGTCACATCACCACATTGCTTTTGACTTTGTTTTATCGCTACTTCCCGAAGTTAATTGAAAATGGACATATCTATGTTGCTCAACCACCGCTTTACTCCATCACCCAGGGCAAAGAAACGCACTACATATTTAACGAAGACGAAAAAGAGGGGATGATGAAGAGTATCGCCAAAGCTAAGGGGCTAGATCCGGAAACCGCCACCGAAGAAGAGCTCAAAAAAATGAAAATCAATGTTCAGCGCTATAAAGGTCTTGGAGAAATGAACGCGGATCAGCTTGCTGAGACCACGATGGACTCGGCTAATAGAGTGCTGAAGCAAATCAATGTTGCCGACGCCGAAGAGGCCGACAAACTCTTTAATGTGCTCATGGGAGAAGAGGTCGCCCCCCGATCCAAGTTTATCCAATCTCACGCCCTTAGTGCGCGCAACTTAGACGTTTAGGCTTGACTAGATTGCCAATTTACAGTATCTTACTCAAACATTAATATGTTTTCTAAAATTCGAAATTATTTCGCGGGAGCCAGACAGGAGTTTAAGCACATTCAGTGGCCAACCGCCAAAGCTACTCAAAGATTAACCCTGGTTGTGATTGGGCTATCTTTAGTGGTTGCGGTCTATCTTGGCGCCTTCGACTTCCTATTTACTACCATCCTACAAAGGATCCTAGGCATAGTTTAAGAAACATGAACGAACCAGAAAAAAAAGACACCAAGCAAAGTGGCCAGCACTCCGGTGAACGTCATTGGTATGCCGTTCACACCTACTCCGGATACGAAGACGCTGTTGCCCGCTACCTAACCCAAAGAGTGGGTAGCTTAGAGATGAGTGGCAAAATCTTTAGTATTGTTGTGCCAAAAGAAAAGAAAATTCGAATAAAAAACGGTCGGCGCAAAGAAATTGAAGAGAAGATCTATCCCGGATACGTTTTGGTTGATATGGTCTTAACCGATGACACTTGGTATGTTGTTCGCAACACTCCTCGGGTTACCGGATTTGTTGGCTCTGACACCACCACGCCTCTCCCTCTATCACAGAAGGAGGTAGATGAGCTAATGAAGAAAATGGGCAAAGACGAAAGCTATGCCGTAGACCTCGCAGTGGGGGATATGGTAAAGATTGTCGATGGGCCATTTAAAGATTACGAAGCCAAGATCAGCCAAGTAGATGAAAAGAGTGGAATGATAAAAGTAGCCGTTCCAATCTTTGGTCGCGACACCACCGTTGAGCTAGATTCACTCCAAGTCCAAAAGATATAAAAATTATATCCGTTCTAAGCGTTCAACGTTCTAACGAAAGCAAACCAACAAAAACGGCTACAACATTACAACAATTATAACGATTACAACATTTCGATATGGCTAAACCAATAAAAACAGTTATCAAGATCCAGCTCCCTGCCGGAGCAGCTAACCCAGCTCCTCCAGTCGGAACTGCACTTGGTCCCCACGGAATCAATATCGCCGATTTCTGCAAACAATTTAACGATCAAACCAAAGAAAGAACAGGAGATGTCATTCCAGCAGAGATAACCATTTACGAGGACCGAACCTTCACCTTTGTTCTAAAAACCCCACCAGCCTCCGCCCTTCTAAAGAAAGCCGCTGGTATAGGAAAGGGATCCGGCAACGCCGCCACCGAGAAGGTTGGCAAGGTTACCAAGGCTCAACTGCGAGAAATCGCTGAAACAAAGATGGAAGACCTCAACGCCTACGACGTAGACGCAGCAATGAAAATCATTGCCGGCACCGCCAAAAACATGGGCATTGAAGTAGAGGGTTAAAACCCAAAACAGACCTAGAAATAAATACCCCATATTTACCCGCCGCTGGCGGGCACGATATGGGGTATTTATTTTGCGCAGGCGGGCGCGATATGGAGCCGCTGGCGGGCACGATATGGGGTATTTATTTTGCGCAGGCGGGCGCGATATGGAG
>PFBB01000005.1:9809-21061 GCA_002773475.1 Candidatus Harrisonbacteria bacterium CG10_big_fil_rev_8_21_14_0_10_44_23 | reverse complement strand
AAGAGCTACCACAGGCGCACGAGCATGTCTTTTTGATTGAAACCGACAAGATCGCCACCAATCCTTATCAGCCTAGGAAGCATTTTGATGAAAAAGCGTTGAGAGAGTTGGCAGACTCAATTAGGGAGTTTGGGATTTTGCAGCCCCTGGTGGTCAGCAAGGTGGAGGAGGAGGTTCCAACCGGAACGGCAGTAAGGTATGAGCTCATTGCCGGAGAAAGGCGTCTTAGAGCATCTCGTTTGTTGCAGCTGGAGCGAGTGCCGGCAATTATTCGAAACGTGAAATTGGATAGGCATCGATTGGAGATGGCGATTGTGGAAAATGTTCAGCGGGCCAACTTGAATTCGATTGAGGCGGCGAAGGCGTATCAAAGACTACATGAGGAGTTTGATCTAACTCAAAGAGAGATCGCTAGTCGACTAGGAAAGAGCCGAGAAGTGATTGCAAACACAATGCGACTACTAAACCTGCCGAGCGCAATGCAACAGGCCGTCGGGGAGGGGAGGCTGAGCGAAAGTCAGGCGAGGTTGCTCTTGGCGGTGGAGGACAAGGCGGCTCAAGAAGCACTCTTTAATGATATTTTGACTAAGAATTTAAGTGTCCGAGAGTTGAAAGCGAAGGTTGATACGTTTAAACGAAATCAAGGTGGAAAAAGGCAGTCCATTTTTGTTGATCCCGAAACCAAGAATTTGCAACGAGCTTTAGAAGAATTTTTGGGCGCAAACGTAAAATTGGAGCATAGCGGTTCGGCGGGTAAGCTAACCATCGCATTTAGCACTTTTAATGAATTGCAGGATATTGTGGGGAAGATGACTCATACGATATCAGAGAAGGCGAATGAAGAGATTTCTGAAAGCGACTTAGCCAATAATCATATCGGCTTATCGGAGCCGGTGGCTGCTGCAACACCCAAGATGGAGCCAGCACATCAAACCGTAACCGAGCCAAAGCCTGAACCACGGCCTGAACCACAGCCGGTGTCAGCCGCTGAGGTAGTGGAGGCGCCGAAACCGGAAGTAGCAGAGGTGAAGCCAGAGATGGATTCTATCTATGAGCCAGCTCCAAGTGATGGAGAGGTTTTGAAAACCGAGACATACTCAGACTCTCACGAGGTGGGCAAGATTGATATTGATCCAAATAGTTTGTATGAGCCCCAACCAGAAGAAGATAAAAAAGAGGTTGTGGACGAGGCGGTGCCAGAAGTTAGCTCAGAGCCAGCCAAGCCAGCTGAGGAGGATAAATTTACTTACGAATTGTTTGCTGGAAACGAGGAGGACAATCCTTTCAATTATCACGGGATGTAGGGGGGGGTGAGTGGGCGGTGCGGACGATGCTGTGATATTAGAATATTGAGATACTGTGTGCTCGCACTATGCCGTGGCATAGTGCCGGGTTTTAATACGAAAAAGGGAAGGGGATTAATTATATAATAAATTATATAATTCTTTTTATTTAATTATATAATAAATTATATAATTAAATAAACTTAAAAAAGGTTCAGCCCTGACGACCATGTGGTGTCGGGGCTGTGCTGTGACTGGCGGGGGCTAGCAGTCGGGATCTCCGTAAAAGGGGTCGGAGATGTAGGGCTCCGAGCTCTTTTGTGGTGGGGGCTGGAGAGTCGGTGGGCTTGTCGATCGAGGAAGTCGGGGTTGAACTCCCCAGGGGCTTTGACTTGCTTTTCTCGCTCATCATGTTCTTCCTGCTTGCCCCTCAGGTGCGCCGTAATGGCCGCGCTACCGCAGAGATTTCAGAGGCGTATCGAGCTTCTTCGCTGATTAGAGAAAATAGCTTTGTGATGAACTCCTCTGAATTTCCGCGGAACGTAAAGCATACAGAAAACTCTGCATCGACCCTCTCGACAATGTCGATGCAAGCAGATCCGTCTTCGAAGATGTTGAGCACGTGCATTCTGGTTCCTCCGAGGTTCTGGATGTAGAAATACCACGCCGAAAAAAAACACAAGATAAGAAGTAGGAAGGAAGTGTTCTCGACGTTCTAAACGTTGTAGGCGTTCTATGAAATGTTTCTACAATACGATCGTGAGATAGACGCAAGGGGAAAGAAGTTGGTCGTGAGTAGTGAGTAGGGGAGACGAGCAAGGTTCAAAACCCAAATTTTAAAATTGAAAGTACAAGGGAGGGACAGAGGGCTCACATCAAAGACTACATTCGGAAGTCGGACTTCGGATTTCGGGGTTTTTGGGCTACTTCTTACGAGCTTTTCTTTTTGCCGCTTTTTCGCGAGCTTTCTCTTTTTCTTCTTCGGTGCGGGCTACGGGTGTTTCCTCGTTGGGGTTGGTCCAAGTGGCAAAGTCGCAATCGGGGTAGTTGCTGCAACCCCAGAAGGTTTTGTTGCGGCGGTGGGTGGTTTTTTCTAAAATTTTTCCCTCTGGACATTCTGGGCAATTGAAACCAGTTTCTTTTGGCTCATGCTTTTTGTCTAGGGTTTTGGTGGTTTTACACTCTGGGAAGCCGGTGCAGGCTAAAAACTTACCAAAACGGCCAAATTTTATGACCATGTCTTTCCCGCACTTTTCGCATTTTTCATCCGTTTTTTCATCGGCAACTTCTTTTTCAACATCCTCCAGCTTTTCTTCGAGTAGCTTTGAAAATGGAATATAAAAATCTCCAATGATCTCTCGCCAGTCGGTTTCTCCTTCGGCAACTTTATCTAACTTTCCCTCAAGTTCGGCGGTGAAGTTTACATCTACAATTTGTGGAAAGTGCTCGATCAAGAGCTTGATTACCATTTCTCCAATTTCTGTTGGTTTAAATCGGCCCGCATCTTTTTCTGCATAGTTTCGAGCTTGAATGACGGAAATGATTGGTACATAGGTTGAAGGGCGGCCAATGCCAAACTCTTCTAAGGTCTTAATCAATTTGGCTTCATTGTATCGAGCTGGTGGTTCGGTGAAGTGTTGCTCGGAAATAACTTTGATCAGATCGAGGGCATCGGACTCATTTAGCTCTGGGAGCTCTCTTTCTTGGAACTTAGTTGGATAGACTTTGAGGTATCCATCAAATTTTAGAGTGAGACCGTTGGTTTTTAGGGTGTATTCTTTCTCACCATTGGCGATTATTTCAATTTGGGTGCTGTCGAATAGGGCGGAGGGCATTTGAGAGGCGATAAAGCGTTGCCAGATAAGTTGGTAGAGCTTGGCCTCGTCTGGACTGGCAAGCCCAATTTCTTCTGGAGAGGTGACTTTGGTTGGCCGGATGGCTTCGTGGGCTTCTTGGCTGAGCTTTGATTTATTTTTAAATCGGCGGGGTTGTTCGAGGGCGTATTGTTGCCCAAAGGTGTTGTGGATGTAATTTTTTGCTGCAGTGAGAGACTCGGCTGACAAATTGAATGAATCGGTTCGCATATAGGTGATGTGCCCATTTTCGTAAAGGGACTGGGCCAGCATCATGGTTTTTTTGGCTGAAAAACGTAGTCGGCTGGCAGCTTGTTGTTGGAGGGTGCTGGTGGTAAATGGAGGGCTGGGATGTTTTCTGGTTTCAGTCTTTTTTATATGACTGATTTTGTAGCTAGCTTTTTCAAGATCCTTATTTATCTCATTAGCTCGAATTTCGCTTTCGATTGAAAGCCTGTCTAGTTTTTGGTCATCAATCTTAAATAAGAAGCTGATAAACTCGGCTTTGGCTTGATTGGCGAGCTGGACATCAATACTCCAATATTCCTGAGGATTAAATGCTCTAATTTCGTTTTCTCGATCAACGATTAATCGAAGGGCAACTGATTGAACTCGACCAGCAGATAGTCCCTTCGCAACTTTCTGCCAGAGGAAAGGGGATAGCTTGTAACCGACGAGTCGATCGAGAACACGGCGAGCTTGTTGAGCGTCGACTAGGTGATTTAAAATTTTTCTTGGATTTTTTAGAGCGTCCTCAATGGCGGATTTGGTGATTTCGTGGAAAACAATTCTAGAAATGGGGAGTTGTTTGGCTTTGAGGGCTTCGTTGACCTTAGTTTTACGCTTGTCGGTTTTGGCTTGGAGGATCTGGCCGAGGTGCCAAGCAATGGCTTCTCCTTCACGATCTTCATCGCTTGCCAGAATAACCTCGTCGCATTTTAGGGCTAGCTCTTTCAGGTGGGTAACTTGTTTCTGGCTTTTTCTCGGGGTGACATATTTTGGCTCGTAGTTGTTTTCGACATCAACTCCAAGCTGGCTTTTGGGAAGATCGCGAACGTGCCCATAAGACGACTCCACTTTGTAGTCTTTGGGGAGAAATTTGGAAATGGTCTTGGCTTTGGTGGGAGACTCAACGATCACGAGTTTTTTAGTCATTGGATTAGCAACTTATTTAATATAGTAGCGACCGGCTTCTTCTTGGATTATTCCCGCCAGACCCAGCTCGGTGATTTCTTCGAGGAGGGTGGAGGTTTCTAGCTTAGTGATTTTTTGTAGTTCGTCAACGTGCAGGGGATGAGATTCATTTTTTAATGCACTTATGATGATTTTCTGGGTTTTGCTTAATTTGTCAAATCGTGGTTCTTTATCTATGGAAGAATTTGATTCTTTTTTAACTCCCAAAACTTCTAGAATTTCATCGGGGCTGGTGGTCAAAAATGCTCCGTCTTGAATTAGTTTGTTTGAGCCTTTGAAGTTTGCGTTATTGACTGGGCCCGGTAAGACAAAGAGTTCTTTATTTTGCTCTTCGGCAAAGCGAGCGGTGGCAAGCGAGCCAGATCTTTCTGGGGCCTCGATTACTAAAACTCCTTGAGAAAGCCCGCTAACTAGACGATTGCGTTGGATAAAAAAATGTTTTTGAGCGCCAACGGTGGGTGGGTATTCGGAGATTATGCCACCGGCGTTTGAGACTATTTTTTTCGCAAGGCGGTGATTTTGACTTGGGTAGACATTGTCTAAGCCGAGGGCTAAGACCGCAAATGTGGGGCTGGGGCCCGCTAGACATCCTTCGTGGGCGCTGGTATCTACACCTAGGGCAAGTCCGCTAATAATTTGGACTCCGGATTGGCTAAGTTTTTTTGAAAACATCTCTGACCAGGTGCGGCTGAGGGTGGAGCTTTTTCTGGTGCCAACAATGGCGAGGCGAGGCAAGTCTTCATTGGGGAGCTGCCCTTGATGATAAATGGCAAATGGGGGCCAGGGAATTTCTTTCAGGCTTTTTGGAAAATTTGGGTCGGTGGCAAGTAATAATTTTATTCTAAGTTTTTCGAGGCGGAGCCACTCCTTTTCGGGATTAATTTTTGTAGGAGTGTTTTTGAAGGCAGTTTGCCAGTTGTTAAAACTTTCTAACAACTTTTTTAGTGCAGAATAATTGCCTCGTAAATCAACTGAAAGCGCGTTAAAATATATGTGCTCGGACTCCATCGCCTGTGTTATACTCTTATTAATAATGTGTAAAGGATGAAGGGACTCTCGCTAAAAAATAAAGTTCTTCAAAGTTCTTTAATCACCGTAGGGATCTTGTTGGTTCTGACGGTTATTGTTTTTATTTTGGGCTCAGATCTTTCAAAGCGTGGTGATAGAATTGTGGCGCACCGAGAGGAGACCGCGCTTCGAGGGCAGATGCTCTCTCTATTAAGTAGCCTAAAACAAAATTCTCTGCGTGCCCAGCAAGTCATCCCCAGTCTTGAAGCGGGCTTACCCGAGCAAGACGATTTGGTCAGCTTTCCAAGGGAGCTCGAAGGGGTCGCGAAGAAGAGAGGACTGGATTTTGGATTTACTTTCGGAAACGAATCTGTCGCGTCAGAAAATGATGTAGCCTTTATCCGCTTTGGAATGACCTTGGGCGGTAGTATGGACAATCTGGTTGCCTTTTTGAAGGAGCTAGAAGACTCTCCTTATTATATTGCTTTACACAGTTTGGATATTGCCCGGCGAGAAGAGGGCGGATTTGCCCTGACTTCAACTGGAGTTATTTATTTAAAATAAGGATATGAAAAACGAAGCGATATCAAAAAAAGTTGTTGATAGGAAGAAGGAGCTGATTTATCTTGCAATGGGAATATTGATGTTATTAATTTTCTTGGGTGTGGTTGCTCTTTCTTTGCAGTTTCTACTAAAAAAATCGAATAAGGTGTTTGGTGAAAGTCAGGTAACCGCTCCGGGTGTGGTGAAGTTTAATTTTGAAGCCTATGACGCCATTTTCGGGAGCTCAACTTTGTCGGTAGGGGGAGAGGAGGCGCTGGACGTATTTGAATCAGACAATGAGGCATCGAGCAGTCCGGTAATTCAAAATGGAGCGACATCTACCGAGGAGGCGGTTGACCTTGGGAGTTAGAGTGGGTAGAATTACTCCCGTAATATTGGGTGTATAGCTCAGTGGTAGAGCGCTGTCCTGATAAGACAGAGGTCGCAAGTTCGATCCTTGCTACACCCACAAATTTAATTTTTTAATCTATGATTATCGGCATTACAGGCTTAAACGCCTCAGGAAAAGATGTGGCGGGAGAATACTTGATGAGCAAAGGCTTTGCTCACTTTTCTTGCTCGGATGTTATCCGGGACTTTTGTCGTAAGGAGGGGCTGGAATTAATTCGGGAAAATTTAATTAATAAAGGAAACGAACTCAGAGAAGCTAATGGCAACGGATACCTTGCCGAGGTTCTTTTAGGCAAAATTAGAAAAGAGAAAATTGAGTTGGCAACTGTTTCTAGCATTCGCCATCCGGACGAGGTTGGGGAGCTAAAGAAAGCCCAGGATTTTTATTTACTTAAAATTGAAACACCGATTGAGGTTCGTTATTCGCGAGTTAAGAAACGAGGAAATGAGAGGGATGGAGTAAGTTTTGAAGAGTTTCAAAAAAGCGAGGAGAAAGAGCGAACTGGTTCGGGTGCCGGACAGCAACTTGATAAGGTTATGGAAATGGCGGATTATACTATAATAAATGATGGCTCGATCCAGAAGCTTTATGAAAATATTAATAAATTATTAATCTATGCCAAAGAAAAAAACAGCCACAAAAAAGAAACTGAGTAATGCTCGCCCAGATTGGGATGTATATTTTATGGATATGGCTCACATGGCGGCAACTCGAGCAACTTGCGACAGGGGCGTAGATTTGAAGTTTAGGAAGGGGCGAAAAGGGGTGGGAGCGATCTTGGTGCGCGATAAAAACATTCTTGCATCTGGGTATAATGGCTCCCCGAAAGGAATGGCACACTGCGATGATGCGGGTCACGAAATGGTTGATGGACACTGTATCCGCACGATTCATGCTGAGGCTAATGCCATTGCTCAGGCGGCCAAGAACGGAGTGGATATAAATGGTGCAACTGTATACACTACCGGTTCTCCTTGCTATGACTGTTTCAAAATATTAATCAATGCGGGGATTATTAGAGTGGTTTACGGATTGTTTTATAACAGTAGATACGAAATGTCTAAAAAGGTACTTGGTCTAGCTAAGGGGGCAAAGATTAAAATGAAACATATTTCAACGCTTTAAATTATGTCAAAGAAACTTTCAGAATTAATCAAAAAAGAGATCAAGCGGCAGAAGGAAACAATTGATTTGATTCCTTCAGAAAATATTATTGAGCCAGACATTTTGAAGATCCTTGGCTCTCCTTTGGCAAATAAGTATTCAGAGGGGTATCCGGGTAAGCGTTATTATCCGGGGAATAAATACTACGACGAGATTGAGTTGTACGCCCAGGAGCAGGGCTTGAAAGCCTTTGGATTGAAGAAGGGGTGGTTTTGCAATGTTCAGCCCTATTCTGGCTCTCCCGCGAACATGGCCATTTATTTTGCTTTAGCTAACCCTGGCGATACTGTGATGGGAATGATACTTTCTCACGGAGGTCATTTGACTCATGGGCATAAAGTAAACTTTTCTGGCACTTATTATGATCCGGTCCAGTATGGTGTGGATCTTTCAACGGGTAAGATCGATTATGACGCGATCGAGGTATTGGCAAGAGAAAATGTGCCAAGACTGATATATTCTGGCACGACCTCCTACACTCGGGCAATTAACTTTAAGAGGATCGGTCAAATTGCAAAAAGTATTGGGGCGTTTCACGTTGCGGATATTTCGCACATCGCCGGTCTGGTTGCAGCTGGAGAACACCCTAGCCCATTTCCTCACGCCGATGTGGTGATGGCGACAACGCACAAAACAATGCGGGGGCCCCGCGGGGCGGTGATATTTACCAAGGGAGAGGAGTTGGCAAAGAAGATTGATAAAGCGGTTATGCCCGGGCTTCAAGGCGGTCCGCACAACAACCAAACAGCGGCGATTGCGGCTATGTTTGAGAAGATGCAAGCACCGAAGTTTAAGCGAGCCCAGAAGCAGATTGTAATTAATGCAAGGGCCTTGTCGGATGAATTAAAGCGATCGGGGTTTGACGTGGTCTCAAACGGAACCGATATTCACATGCTTCTGCTTGATCTTAAGCGCAACGACATCAGCGGGATTGATGCGGAGAAACTTCTTGAGAGTGCCGGCATTCTAGCTAACCGCAATTCAGTGCCGGGAGATATTAAGCCATTTCATCCATGTGGAGTAAGGATGGGCACACCCTCAGCAACCAACCGAGGCATGAAGGTGAAGGAGATGAAGAAAATTGCGGGATTTATCAAACGGCTGATAATTGACAAAGAGAGTCCGAAGAAGATAAACAAGGAGGTGGTTGCACTTTGCAAAAAGTTCCCACTACCATACTAGGAGAAATTCTAAATACTAAACTTCAAATTCTAAATAAATTCCAATAATTAAAACCGAAAATTAAAAACGAGACCAAAAAATATAAAACACTGAACTAGGAGAAATTCTAAATACTAAACTTCAAATTCTAAATAAATTCTAATGATTGATGGAAGGAAAATTGCAACAAAGGTTTTAAATAAACTAAAAAAACAACGAGCGCCAAAGAGAAGCTTGGTGGCAATTTTGGTTGGCAACGATCCAGTATCGCTAAGTTTTTTGAAGCAAAAGGCCAAAACTGCCAAGGAGGTAGGAATTAAATTTCGATTAACAAAACTTCCAGCTTCTTTATCTCAAAGGCAATTAGAGAAGAGGGTGGAGAGAGTGTCAAAGAACCCTCTAGTTGGAGGGGTGATCGTGCAGCTTCCTTTACCAAAAAAGTTTGATCAAACTCCTATTTTGAATGCGATTGGGATCAAAAAAGACATTGACGGGTTGAACGTTGCTAATACGAAAACTCCAGCACCTTCGGTTGGTGCCTTAGAGGTGGTCTTAAAGGAGGTGGGGTTTGATCTGGAAAATAAGAAAGTTGTAGTGATTGGCTCCGGACTATTAGTTGGTCAGCCAATTGTTAAATTTTTGATGAGTAAGGTGAAAAAAATGACAATTATGAACAAAGGCGGGCTGGATCGAGCCGCGCTTCAGAATGCGGATTTAATTGTTTCTGGTGCTGGTAAGGCAAACTTAATTACGGCGAGGGATATTAAGAAAGATGCCATAGTTGTAGATTATGGCTACAGTAGAGATAGAGGTAAATTGGCTGGAGACGCGAATGTTAAGTCTCTATTAACTAAGACGTCTTACATCACACCAACGCCTGGAGGCACGGGCCCGTTGGTGGTAGCGATGCTACTGAAGAATTTTTTTGAAATTAACAAATAATTAATAAAAATATGGTTAAAGTTGCAGAACAAGCCCCGGTCTTTGAGTCGGTTATGGCTTATCAGGCTGGTGAATTTAAAAAAGTAAGCTTGGGGGATCATAAAGGAAAATGGGTGGTCTTGTTTTTCTATCCTCGAGACTTCACTTTTGTTTGTCCGACAGAAATAAGAGAGTTCGCTGAATTGGAAAATGAGTTTGAGGCCGCTAATGCGATGGTTATTGGAGCATCAACCGATAGCGAATACTCGCACAGGGCGTGGTTTGAAAAAGACTTGCCCGAGGTGAAATATCCTGTCTTAGCCGACACTACTCAAGAGGTTAGCGAGATGTACAATGTTTTGGGCGCAGATGGAGCAAGCCAGAGAGGAACCTTCATAATTGATCCGGATGGTGATCTGCGCTGGATGAATGTATCGGACAATTCCGTGGGCCGATCCGTGAAAGAGGTAATCCGGGCGCTAAAGGCTCTTCAAACTGGTGAGCTTTGTCCAGCAGACTGGGCGCCGGGGAGCGAGACGTTGGGGAAGGAATAAAAAGCAGTATTTAGTATTGGGTATGGAGTATTAAGTATAGGAGGGGATAGTCTAGAAAAATACTCCATACCCGTATGGAGTATTTTTTCTTGTTTTTTGAAAGGCTTTTGCGTATGATTTTAGAGTTGCGTCCTTAGCTCAGTGGTAGAGCGCTTCCTCGACACGGAAGAGGCCATAGGTTCAATCCCTATAGGACGCACCAAATGGACATCGAATCACTACGAGTAGATAAGGACTATTTGGCGCTAAACAAACCAGCGGGTGTTTTGGTGCATGGTATTTTTGATAAGCACGGAGCGAAGCACGAGGAGGAGACGTTGGCAGATTGGGCAGTTAATAATTATCCGGAGATAAAGGGAGTTGGTGAGGATGAAAATCGTCCCGGGATTGTGCATCGACTCGATAGAGAGACTTCGGGGGTAATTATTGTGGTGAGAAATCAGGAGGCATTTAAGTACTTCAAGTCGCTTTTTCAAAATAGGGAGATCGAGAAAGAATACATTGCTTTAGTTTGGGGGCGCATGCAAGAAAAAAATGGGATTATCAATAAAACAATCAGCATTAGAGATGGCTCGGTTAAACGAACCGTGTTTAAAGGAAAGATGCCTCGAGCGGCGATAACTGAATATGCGGTGGAGGGGGTTTTTAAAGATGTCTCAGGAAATGAATTTAGCCTGCTTAGGGCGAAGCCACGTACGGGGAGGACTCACCAGATAAGAGTGCATCTGTCGTCACTTGGACATCCAGTGGTTGGGGATAAGCTGTACGGAAAGAAGAACTCTCCAGAGGGACTGCAACGACATTTCTTGCACGCGGCTGTCCTTAGGTTTAAAGACTTGGATGGGAAGGAACAAAAAATAGAGGCTAGTTTGCCTCCGGAGCTTGTCGTCTTTCTGGGGTCTTTAAAAAAAGAGGATAGCGACCAAGACAGCGATTAAGATTATCGATGCGGCGATTAGGAGGGTGTTATCGTTGTTTTTTCCGGCGTAATCTTTGGTGGCGGAGTGCCTTTTGCCTAGGAGGTGAATTTTCTTTTTCTTCGCATGGCGGATGTCGGAAAGAGTGGTTTTAGCGTCTGGGTTTTGTTGATCCATGTTAAGGGGATATATTGAGGGGATATTAAGATACTGGGATATTGGGGGCGATACTAGATGGTAAT
>PFBB01000005.1:0-9796 GCA_002773475.1 Candidatus Harrisonbacteria bacterium CG10_big_fil_rev_8_21_14_0_10_44_23 | reverse complement strand
TAATTAACAGTTATTGAGAGATGAGGAGGGGATTTGAGACGGTGGAGATATTGGGGGCGATATTGGGTACATTGCAGACGATACTATGATATTGAGATACTGGGGTATTGGATGTTTAGCATTATAACACGGTCACTTATCTGAACCGCTTTCATTTGGTAATATCGGTTGAAAGCGGAGCGTCTAACTTGCATTATTTAAAAAAAGCTTGTATATTCTTATAACTGTAATTTAGAATATCTAGACATATGGCAATCAATGAATCAACTGCAAAAAGAATAAAAACCGGAGCCACCGTTCGAGTGTTTGAACGTTTGGAAGACGGGGATAAAGCTCAGATCCGAAGATTTGAGGGTTTGGTGTTGGCGAGAAAACACGGCAGCGAACCAGGAGCCACTTTCACCGTTCGAGCAACTGTTGCCGGAGTAGGAGTGGAAAAAGTTTTTCCATTGCATTCTCCAACAATTGAGCGAGTTGAAGTGTTGTCTTCTCCTAGAAAGGTGAAGAGATCAAAAATATACTACGTTCGTGAATTGGCTCGAAAGGCCCTACGCCGAAAGACCGTTGTTAAAACTGAAGCAGAAATTGAGCCAGAGAAGGAAGATGGCATAGTGGACCTAGAAGTCGAAAGAAAGGAAGAAGAAGGTCCGGTTGAGGAGGCTAAGGAGGCAGCTAAAGAAGAGGATGTAGAAGAAGAAAAGAAAGAAGAGGCTCCAGCCAAAGAGGGGGAAACTCCTACAAAGGAAGAACCCAAAAAAGAAGAATAAAAAAATAGCGGCCGATGGCCGCTATTTTTTTATTGCAATTGGTAGTCAATTATACTTGAGATATGCTATAATGATGGCATGGCTAGAGGTGGAATTCAGCCAAAAGGAGGGGTAAAAATAATCTGGTCAACTGGCTTCGCCTATGCAATTGGGCTTATTGCTAGTGATGGTAATTTATCTCCTGATGGAAGACATATATTGTTCACGTCTAAGGACATAGAATTAATTGAACTTTTTAAGAAAGCTTTAAATATTTCTTCTTATCATGTTGGGCGTAAGTCTAGCGGTAGCAACAAAGAAAAGAAATACTATGTTGTCCAGTTTAGCGATGTTCTTTTTTATAACTTTCTTTTATCAATTGGGATCGGTCCAAAAAAATCTTTAACATTGGGGATTGTTGATATCCCAAGTAAGTATTTTTTTGATTTTTTGCGCGGGGTCTTTGACGGTGATGGAACGTTTTACTCATATTGGGATAAGAGGTGGCGATCTTCTTTTATGTTTTACAGTGTTTTTGTATCAGCCAGTAAACGACACACTGATTGGCTGAGACGAGAGATAAAAAGACGTTTGAAAATTTTTGGGCATGTTTCAGTTTCTTACACGAAAATAAATCCATGTTACCAGTTGCGATATGCAAAAAAGGAATCGTTGGTCCTGCTAAGCTCAATTTATCATGGAGACGGAACCTATTTATCTAGAAAGAGGTTGAAAATTGATAGGGCTTTAGCTAAGATTGGTTTAAGTCTGTAGATGCCCAGGTGGAGGAACTGGTAGACTTGCATCCTTGAGGTGGATGTGGTCATTGCGACCGTGCGGGTTCAAGTCCCGCCCTGGGCACAAAGATATGAATGATATTAGTTTAAACGCTTATGTTGTAGATAAATATCCCTCTGGGGAGATTGATGAGCGGGTAGTTTTGTTTACTCGGGAATTTGGAAAGTTGAGTGGATTTTTAAAAAGTGGGCGAAAGATAAATGGAAAATTGAGTGCGCACCTACAAATCCTAAATAAGGTTGTGGTCCGGATTGTTGAAAAGAATAAGATTCAGGTGGTTGATGCCTTAAAGCAGAGGTCTCTAGAAAGCGAAAGAGGTAGGGCGCTAACTTTTTTTAGATTGTTGAATCAGTTGGTTTCTGAAGGGGAGCCGGATTTGAGGATTTGGGACCTGCTTGAAAAGGAGGACATTGATATTCGTAAACTCTTAAAATTTTCTGGTTTTGACCCCGAGCATGCTAATTGTGCGCGGTGCGAGATAGACAGAATTAATTATTTCCTAAGCTCGGACCAGCTATTTTATTGTGATAAATGCCTTAAGGAGGGGGATAGAAATGGGTGGGTTTTTCCAGTTTAGGCCATTAGGAAATATTTTTTTAGCATGTTAATCTAAGCTTTATAGAATCGTATGAAGAAAGTCATTTGGCTTTTAATTGTTTTGATTGTAATTGCAGCCGGGATTATCGGTTTTTTTTGGTATCAAACCTATTCAGCCAAGGGAGTTCAGCTTTCTCTGAGCACTCCTTCAGATGTGCGAGTTGGTGTGCCGTTTGAGATTAAGACGACGGTGTCCAATGACTCACAAGCGATATTGGAGGAGATCAATCTAAGCATCACTTTGCCAGAAGGTTTGGTGTTTATGGGCACCAATGCTGGAAAAACTATTGCCCGCAAGGATATTGGCAGTTTGGGAGAAGGTTCGGTCACCAATGAATCCTTTACGGTTTTGGCCATAGAAGGGGAGGAGAGTGTTAAGAAGGTTGAAGCCGTGCTTAGTTACGTTCCTGGAAGTTTGGGCGCAGCACTTGAGCAACGAGTAGATAGAAACATTGTTATAACGGAGCTGGGAGTGCAGATTGATTTTGAAACTCCCCAAAAAGTTTTCCGAGCCGAAGAGTTTGAAATGACGGTGAAGTATAAAAATAATAGCGATGTTGCCTTTGATGCTTTTCAAATCAGGCTGTTCTATCCAAAGGGGTTTGAGTATATCTCTTCCGATTTAGATCCGTCTGTTTCAAATAATGTTTTTGACATAGGAGATTTGCAGCCCGGTAGCGAAAATCAATTCAAGATCAGAGGCACCTTGGATGGAGCCGATGGAGGATTTTTCGATCTTAAAACTTTGAGCTCCGCGCTTTTCCTCGGGCAACGATATGATTTAGGAGAAAAGAGCGCCCGTGTTTCACTGGCACCTTCGCCGCTCGAACTTTCTATCAAGGTCAATAGTAAGGGAGATGATTATGTCGCCGAGCCAGGTAGCACTATGATTTATGAAATTACCTACAAAAACAATACTTCAATTGGTCTTAAGGATGTGATCATCGAGGCCAGACCCGTTGGAGAGATGTTTGATTTTTCTAGGGTAAAGGTAACTGGCGGATCAATTAATTCAATCAGTAATATAGTTAGGTGGAATGCATCGGGTGTGCGAGCATTAGCGGCTTTGCCGCCGGGAGAAACTGGTACTGTGAGATTTGAAATTGATCTGTTGGAGGAGTTTCCGGTTTCTAGGCTAAGCGATAGAGATTTTACATTAGATGTCGATGCCGAGATTGAATCTAGGAGTGTGCCGGAGGGAGTGGCGGCAGACAAAACTGTTGGCAGATCTATTTTGACAACGAAGGTTAAGGGGGATATCAATTTTGAGATGGTGGCAAAGTTTAAGGATGCAGAAAGCGGTATTTTAAACAGTGGACCTTTCCCGGCTAAGATTAACCAGCCAACAGATTTTACTATTCACTGGACGTTGAGTAGCTACAGCACGGACATTGAGGATGTTAAGATAGCGGCGTTTCTTGGTCCAAATGTGGAATATACCGGTGAATATTGGAGTAGTACGGGAGTGGCGCCAACCTACAATGACCGCACGCAAGAAATTGAGTGGGGGGTTGATTCTGTACCCGCAACAACCGGAATTATTTCAAATCCAGTTGAGCTGATTTTCCAAATTCGAATTACTCCATCGGTGACCGATGCTAGCGGAAATGCTATGTTGGTTGGAGAAGCAAATCTTAGCGCGAAAGACTTGTTTACCGACACTGTGATTCGCAAGCAAGCATTTAGAGTTAATACAAGCGTGGCTAATTAGAATTATGAAGCTTGAATTATGAACAGGGGCTAAAAAAATAATATGAATAAACCAAAGGAAAAATTTAGCGAAGATAAGATGAAGAAAATAATCTCGTTAGCGAAACGGCGAGGTTTTATTTTCCCCGGATCAGAAATTTATGGAGGACTCCAGAATTCTTGGGATTACGGCCCACTTGGGGTGGAATTGAAAAACAATATTAAACAGGAGTGGTGGCGGCGATTTGTTCACGCTAGAGCGGATATGGTCGGCTTAGATGCGGCATTGATTATGAACCCCCAAGTTTGGGAGGCAAGTGGGCACATTAAGAATTTCACCGATCCATTGGTGGAGTGTAAACAGTGTCATGGGAGATTTAGATCAGATACTTTGGATGACCCAAATAAGTGTCCGAAGTGTGGTACTAAAGGTTCTTTTACTGAGTCGCAAGAATTTAATATGATGTTAGAGACATATATTGGTCCTGCAAGGGAGAAGGCCAATATTGCATATTTCCGCCCAGAAACAGCGCAAGCAATCTTTGTTGATTTTAAACAGATTCTAGATACATCAAGAAAGAGAATTCCTTTTGGCGTAGCCCAAATCGGGAAAGCTTTTAGGAATGAGATAACTCCAGGGAACTATATTTTTAGAACGCGAGAATTTGAACAAATGGAGATCGAATTTTTTATTAAAGAGACGGAATGGGAGAAGTGGTTTGAGCACTGGTTGGGAGAAATGAAGACTTGGATTAAGGATTTGGGAATTGACGAGAAGAATGTCGAATATATTGAAATTCCAGATGGTGAGAGGGCGCATTACTCAAAGCGAACTGTAGATATCGAATACAAGTTTCCTTTTGGACAGAAGGAACTTTATGGTTTGGCTTATCGGGGTGACTACGATCTTACAAGCCACATGAAAGAAAGTGGGAAGGATCTTTCTTATACCAATCCAGAGGATCCAAGCGATAAATTTGTCCCGCACGTTATCGAGCCGTCTTTGGGAGTGGATAGGACCTTGTTGGCGGTGATGTTGGATGCGTACACTGAGGAAAAGGCGGGGGACGAAGAGCGGGTGGTGATGAAGTTTGAGAAATGGTTAGCACCAAAGAAGGTGGCGGTTTTGCCGCTGATGCGCAAAGAGGAGTTGGTTGGCCCCGTAAAGGAAATATTTATTACCTTAAGCAAGCAATTTGTTTGCGATTACGATGAAACGGGAAGTATTGGCAAGAGATATCGAAGACAGGATGAGATTGGAACTCCGTACTGCGTAACTTTTGACTACGATTCTTTGGAGGACAAGGCGGTGACGGTGAGAGACCGAGACACAATGGCGCAGGAGAGGATAAAAATTGAAGACCTAGGGGAATATCTGAAAAAAGGGCTCAAAGGTTAGGCCCTGCAAGTCGCATCAATACTGCAATTAAATGCTCCATACCCGTATGGAGCATTTAATTTGTTGGTGGATACCCCAACTTTCGCCCCGCTCCTCTTCGGAGAGCGGGACACTTGCTATTTTAAAATTTATCCCGCCTCATCATATAGTATGGTACTATGCTATATGATGAGGCGGGGGGCTGTTGCGTGGATGGGGAAGTTTCTATATTCTTACAACATGGATTTTAAGAAAAAAGTTTTAGATAATGGACTTAGGATAATTACTATCCCTCAACCAAACGCAGTGGCGATGACGGCGTTGGTTTTGGTGGAGACTGGCTCAAAATACGAAACAAAAGAGAATAGTGGTATCGCTCATTTTTTGGAGCACATGTGTTTTAAGGGTACGACCACTCGGCCAAAACCAATGCAGATATCTTCAGAGTTGGACAGCTTGGGGGCGCAATCAAATGCTTTTACTGGACACGAGTACACGGGCTACTACGCAAAGGCTAGCGCAGATAAAGCAATGGAAATTTTAGACATTATTGCCGATTTGTATATTAATCCAATTTTTTCGGAGGATGAGATCGAGAAGGAGAAAGGGGTGATAATTGAGGAGCTTAATATGTATGAAGATATGCCTCACCGGAAGGCGGGAGATTATTTTTTGAGTTTGCTTTACGGAGATCAACCGGCTGGATGGGATATCGGCGGAGACCGAGAGGTGATCAAAAATGCAAAGCGCCAAGACTTTTTAGATTTTCGAGAAAGACATTATATGCCAAAGGCGACTACATTGATCTTGGTTGGGAAGATTGATGAGGAGAAGATGGTTGAGCAGGCGAAGCGGCTTTTTGCCGATATGGAAAACAAGGAAAAAGCCGATAAGCTACCCGTTAAGGAGGCGCAGAATAAGCCAGAGGTTTTTCTTAAAGAAAAAAAATCTGATCAAGCCCACATTGTTTTGGGTTATCGGGCTCTTGATATGAATGACGAAAGACGATTTGCTTTGGAGGTTTTGGGAGATGTTTTGGGGGGAGGAATGAGCTCAAGACTTTTCGCACTTTTGCGGGAGAAGATGGGCGCCGCCTACTACGTTGGAGCGGGGGCCGATCTTTTTACTGACCATGGCTATATTGAGGCATCTGCCGGAATTCAGCTGGCGAAGATTGATGAGGCGATCAAGGGGATCCTTGAAGAATTTAAAAAATTGCGCGAAGAAAAAATCTCAGACGAAGAATTGGAGCGAGCAAAAAATCACCTTACTGGCAGTCTATTGCTTGGTCTGGAGACCTCGGACTCTTTGGCGGTGTTTTACGGAATTCAAGAGCTTTTGAAGAAGGAAATTACCACGACCGATGATCTAATAAGGAAGATCGAGAGTGTTACGGCTGAAGACATACAGAAGCTGGCACAGCAGTTGTTTGCTCCAGAGAACTTGAACCTAGTTGTGATTGGACCTTTCGAGGACAAGAAACGTTTTGAGGATCTACTTGTCTAGTTTGAATATTCGGTAGCAGGGTCCACAGAGATAGCCACAACAAGAGTACCGCTGGTTAGCCTTTAGGGGGTGGACACAAGGGCAAGCTCTCTCTACAATGGGATTAATGGCAGAGACTAGGGAATACAGTATAAGTTGGGGAGCGTTATGGAAGTTTTTGGCCATGCTAATCTTGGTGGCGGTGGTTTTTGTTGCTCGGGACGTTTTGGTGGCAACCGCTTTGGCAATTATTCTTTCCTCGGCTCTAGACCCCTTGGTTAGTAAGTTGGAGGTAAAAAAGATCCCACGAATTCTTGGGGCTCTGGCAATCTACCTCGCCGCTTTTCTGTTGGTTGCAATCGTTGTCTATATTTTAGTGCCAGTCACCTTAGTTGAGATGAACGCATTTTTTAGTCAGTCAACTGAAACCTTGAGCAACGCTAGCGCTAGCTTAACTGGTGTAGAGACACAAAACTTTGTTCTTGGGATTCGGGATGGGTTAAGCGAGATGACTCAATCGTTTATTGGTGGAGAGGTGACTATTTGGAATGTTTTGTTTAAATTCTTAGGTGGTTTTGTTTTGGCGATCGCTATATTTGTTTTGTCTTTCTATATGGTGATTGATAGAAATGGAGTGAAAAAGTTTTTGATAACTATTGCGCCAACTGGTTTCCAAGGCACGGTGATTGATATTTATGAGCGAGTGCGACAAAAAATTAGCTCTTGGTTTTTAGCTCAGATTTTTTTGAGTGCGATTGTTGGTTTGGCGGTGTTTATCGGCCTATGGCTTTTGGGAGTTAAATATAGTTTGACTTTGGGTATTTTGGCGGCGATTTTAGAAATTGT
This sequence comes from Candidatus Harrisonbacteria bacterium CG10_big_fil_rev_8_21_14_0_10_44_23, assembly GCA_002773475.1. Lineage (GTDB taxonomy): Bacteria > Patescibacteriota > Minisyncoccia > UBA6257 > 1-14-0-10-44-23 > 1-14-0-10-44-23. The sequence goes on along the minus strand of PFBB01000005.1, from coordinate 2,257 downwards.
GCCTTATGTGGGGCCGATAGTTTCTGGAGGGGTCGCGGTGCTATTTGCTCTGTCTAGCTCGCCAGCCCTGGCCTTTTGGACAGTGATGCTCTTTATCTTGATTCAACAGTTGGAGGCGCATCTATTGGTGCCATCAGTGATGGGTAGGAGTACAAAGCTGAGCCCGGTGGTAGTTTTGATTGCACTATTGATTGGTGGGCAAGTTTTTGGGATTATTGGAGTTATCTTGGCAGTGCCAATTGCGGTAACTTTCCAAGAGATTCTTTATCATTGGTCTACGCAACAAAATAGTTTGGTAAATGAGCAAGAATAAATTTTATCTTACTGCGGCAATTCCGTATGTGAATGCTAAGCCGCACTTAGGTCATGCCCTAGAGTTTGTGCAGGGTGATGTTTTGGCGCGTTGGCATAGATTGCGAGGAATAAAAACTTTTTACGTTTCTGGAGCTGATGAGAATTCGTTAAAAGTGGTGAGGGCCGCGGAGGAAGGGGGGGTGAGCGTTCAAGAGTTCGCTGATAAGAATACTAAGGAATTTGTTGATTTTTTAAAGCTCTATCACGTTAGTCTGGACAAGTTTCAACGTTCAAGTTCGCCCGAACACAAAGATGTGGCGCAAGATTTTTGGCGGGCTTGTGAAAAGTCTGGTGCGATATATAAAAAGAAATATAAAGGGTTGTATTGCGTGTCCTGTGAAGTTTTTTATCAGAAGGAGGAGCTAGATGAAAAAGGGCAGTGTCTATACCATCCGGGAAAGATGATTGAAGAGGTGGAGGAAGAAAACTACTTTTTTAAGCTATCTGAATACCAAGATAAATTAATTGATTTGATTGAATCGGATGCTTATAAAATTCGCCCACTTTCTAGAAAGAACGAAGCTCGGGCTTTCATTAAGCACGGGCTCGATGATTTTAGTATTTCTCGGTCAGTCGAGCGGGCTAAGGGTTGGGGGGTTTCGGTTCCGAATGATCCGGGCCACATCATGTATGTCTGGTTTGATGCTTTAAATGTTTATCGAAGCGCTGCGCCGCACTATTGGCCTGCGGATCTACATATTATTGGAAAAGATATTTTGCGCTTTCACGCCGTATACTGGCCAGCAATGCTTTTGGCGGCCGGAGAAAGTTTACCAAAGGAATTATTTGTCCATGGTTTTATTACTTCAAATGGCAAAAAGATGTCAAAGTCTTTGGGCAACGTTGTTGATCCTGTAGCTTTGGTGGAGAAATATGGAGTGGACGCGGTGCGTTATTATCTTTTGCGAGAAATCCCGTCTGACGATGACGGTGATTTTAGTGAGGAGAGTTTTATAAAGCGCTACAATGGAGATTTGGCAAATGGATTGGGAAACTTTGCTTCCCGAGTTTTAACTTTGGCTGAAGCGGAAGAGGATCTGGCGGTTTTGAGCGAGGGCGCGCTTGACCCAGATATTTTGCGTTCGGTTAATGTCTGCATCGAAAACCTAGATAAAAAAATTGAGGAAAGGAGATTTCATGAGGCAATAGCGGAGGCCTTGCAGCTGACCTCAGTTGGGGACGGGTATTTAAATAATAAAACTCCATGGAAGATGGAGTCGGGAGAAGAGAAATCCTTAGTTCTCTCAAATTGTTTGTTTGTTTTGGATAAGCTAACTCACGCAATCGCTCCATTCCTCCCCGAGACTCGGGCAAAGCTTGATGATGCGCTGAAAGCTGTTGATGGTGTTTGGGTTGTTAAGAAACTAAAATCTTCACTGTTTCCACGTCTATAAAATGAAAGGGCCTCGGCGCGCAAGCGCGCCGAGGCCGGAGGCAGGAAATGATGGGACCCCTGAGGGGAGGGAGGGAGGGAGGAGGCAGGGGGGGGATCAACCACCATATCGAGCCAATTATACATTTCTAGTATTTTTTGTCAAGGGGAGGTTTGCTGTTGAGGGCGCCATTGGGTATGCTTAGATAATGCTATTTGACGCACACACACATGTTCATTTTCCTGCCTATGGAGACGAGAGAAGCGCGGTGATTGATCGGGCGCGAGCTTTGGGTATTAATATGATTACGGTTGGGACAAGTGTTGAGACCTCAAAGGAGGCAATTGATATTGCGAAACGATATCCCGATATGATTTGGGCGACGGTGGGTTTTCATCCAAATCATGCAGTTGAAAACTGGCACAAGGATGAAGGTGAATCTAGCGCTGACGCTCCGGAGAAGTTTGATCAGCAAGCTATTTTGGAGTTAGCCAGAGACGAGAAGGTGGTTGCTATCGGTGAGTGCGGCT
>PFBB01000028.1:11656-13845 GCA_002773475.1 Candidatus Harrisonbacteria bacterium CG10_big_fil_rev_8_21_14_0_10_44_23 | reverse complement strand
CAACGAAACCAGCTGTCCCCTTTTTGGGCTTAGAAGAAGAGCTCGGGCATAAGATAATCTGGTTAAATGAGCCGAATGAAATTTGGTCACGTAGAGATGAATTTAGTGACAGAAACTTCGTTCTGCACACGGGTTGGGGACATGGCGATTGGTTGAAGTTTGATCGATTTTTAAAGAAAAAGAATAACGTAAAGATTGTTTTAGTTTCAGATAATCGGTTTAGAAATGATTTTAGACAATGGTTGGGGGCTATTTATTTCCGCTTCTTCCTTAGAAGATACTTTGATGGCGCCTTTACTCCTGGAATAAGTGGCAAGAAGCTGTTGGCTTTCCTGGGGATGCCAAAGGATCATATTTATTCTCCAAATTATGGAGCTTATGAAGGAATTTTTAAGTCGACTAGGCAAATCAATGAAAGGCGGAACGAGTTTTTGTTTGTTGGCCAATTGATTAAGAGAAAATCTATCGACCTCGTCATTCAGGCCTTTAAGGAGTATAAACTTGAAGGTGGTCGCTGGTCCCTAAGGATTTCTGGAGATGGCCCCTTGGCTGCTTTGTGCGAGGGGGGAGCTATTTTTTTAGAGGGATTTTTGCAGCCCAACGAGGTGGCAGAAAGGATGAATAATGCAAAGGCTTTTATATTTCCGAGTCGGGATGACAACTGGGGAACTGCGCTTTGCGAGGCGGCCGCTTGTGGAATGCTTTTGGTGTCAGCCAAGAGTACGGGTGCGAGTTTTGATATTCTTACGGATGAAGAGAATGGCTATCTCTTAGAGAAAATTACAAAGGAAGATATTAAGAGAGCGATGTTTAGAATAGAGAGAATGAGCAATGAAGAGTTGGCTAGCGGATCGGCTGAGTCTATAAGAGTTGCTGGTAGGTTTGATAGTGGGGCTTATTATGAGGCTTTTAAAAAAATGCAGAATGATTTATGCGATTAGTTTACGATAATATCATATTTAAGCTTCAGGAAAATAGACCAGCTGGGATATCGGCGTATTGGCGACAGCTAATTGATCGGCTAGCTAAAAGTGACGTCGAGTTGCGTCTATTTGGTGAGCCAACAAAAAACATCTTTGATGCGAAGGAGTGGTCTCAGGAACACGAAAGCTCTATTAATTACAAAATCCGACGGTATTTACCATTTTTAGATCGCCTCCCTGATGGCTCTATTTTTCACAGTAGCTATTACCGAGTTTCTTTGCAAAAAAATATAAAAAACGTTGTTACTGTCCATGATTTTACGCACGAATATTACAGAAGTGGTATGGCTAAGATGGTCCACCATTGGCAGAAAGGGTTTGCTATTAAAAATGCTGATGCAATAATCTGTATCTCAGAAAATACAAAAAAAGATCTTATAAAATTTTTCCCAAAAACTGACCCCAATAAACTTCACGTAATCTACCACGGAGTAAGCGACAGCTACTTCCCCGCTTATCAAGACGCTCCAGATAAATTTAAGGATCTTGGAAAATACGTTCTCTTTGTTGGCGGGCGAGGGGGTTATAAAAATTTTGATAAGGTGGTAAGCGCTCTATCCGCGACAAGTGGATACCGCCTAGTTATTGCGGGTGGGGGTCAATTGTCCGATGAGGAAAAAAATAAACTAGATCTAGATCTTGGGGATAGATATTCTATTTTTCCCATCGTTGACGAGGCAGATTTGAATTTCCTATACGGGGGCGCATTTGCGTTTGTCTACCCAAGCGCATACGAGGGTTTTGGTATGCCAATTCTTGAGGCTATGCGAGCTGGATGTCCAGTCATTGCATCAAATAACTCATCCATACCTGAGGTGGCGGGAGATGCGGCAACTTTGTTGGAAAAACCGGCTCCGGAGTTGATAAATTCGGCTTTAAAAAAGCTTGAGAATAAAAATTTTCGCGGCGATTTGATTAGGCGCGGGCTGGAGCAATCGCAAAATTTTTCTTGGGATAAGTGTTTCAGGCAAACCAACTCTCTTTACATGGAGCTTTCGAGCTAGTTGGCAGACTTGCGGGAGAGCTGGATTAATAGATATATTCCAAGTACGAGACTGATCAGCTCCGCGGTAACATAGGCTGAAGCAGCGGCTAATATGTTTATTTTTGAATACAAGAGCAGGAAGGTTGCGGCAAATCCTAAAATAAATACAGTCCGGAGCATTACTATATTTTTTACTGCTTTAATAGCTCGGAGCATTTGGG
>PFBB01000028.1:0-11641 GCA_002773475.1 Candidatus Harrisonbacteria bacterium CG10_big_fil_rev_8_21_14_0_10_44_23 | reverse complement strand
AAAGCATAGCAAATGCCAGCTGGGATAAGTAAGGCAAGGAAAAAGTGTTTAATTCTTTTTAGTAACAAGTCGTAATCGGCGCGAAGCCAATCTTTCTGAGAGAACTTTGGAAAAGCAATTCTTGGTATAACGTTAATTAATAGCACTACGTTATACGGAATAACTAGGGCGACATAGTAGAGGGCTAACTCTGCATCGCCAAGGAGATGCCAGACAAATAGTTTGTCCATGTTGGCGGTCAAGGTCCCGAGTATGCCAACAAATGATAGGGCCGTCCCGTATTTAATAGTGTCGTCCGGTTCTCTGCTTTCGATAGATGAGTTTTTGCAAGCGACTTTGCTTGTATATAGGTAAAGAACCCCGCTGGATAAAAACCTAGCCAGGAAATAAACACCCAGGATGGCAATAAAGTTCTTGGTTAGCGCGGCGGTAGTTATTAAAACTATTGCTTGAATAAGCCTAACCGCCACCTCGAAACGAGCATCTTTTTTGAACTCTTGTCGGCCCTTATAGTAGTAGGAATAGACATAAAAGTTTTCGTATACGGGAAGCAGAATGGCGACAATCAGGAACGAGTATCCCAGCGCTGAGTTGGTTTGATAAAAATAATAAGCGGAGATAAATATTGCGGCAACAGAACCAATCAAAGACCATTTAATTTTTGTTTTCAAAATTTTGCCCAAATCAACCATTCTGCCCTTAGCTACCGATCGGATCATGGCGGTGCCGATCCCCTGTAGGCTGAAGATTGCCAGAATGGGAACAACTGATAAAACATACCTATATTGGCCAAAGTCATCTTTGGTTAAAAAATAGGTTAGGACAGCCGTAGTCGCAAAAGCCAGTATTGACCCGGAAAGCTGCGAAAAGAGCACCCAGAAGCCATTTTGGGTGATATAATGGGCATCTATCTTGGTCTTGTGGCCCAGCCAGTCAATAAATCTGTTTATCATTATAGGTTTTCTAGCTGAAGGAAGGTTATCCTAGGATAGCTCTCCTTTTGAGCCTCGATGTAGCTCGCGACCTGCTGGGTAATTTCAATTTCTGGATTGAGATCAATCCCCTCCTTAATAACTCTTTCTGCGTCTTCAAATTTGCCCTCATAGGCATATGAAATACTTTCAATTATCTGATTTAGTGGATTGGTTGGAGATATTTCTTTAGCTTCGGCAATTATTTCACGTATTTCTTCTGCCTTCTTTTCGCCTAGACTGGTGGCAAATAAAAGAATGTAGCTACGATTTATTTTAGCTCTATAGTCTCCGGGAGCTTTCTCGAGGTATTTTTGATAGTATGCGTCATAGACGCCCACTTCTTCTCGGACTTTTTGGGCAGCCTCAGGAGAGCCTAGTGCAATATTGGCCTGTGCAATCGCCCCCTTAACAAGAGAATTTGAACTTCGGCGAATCACCTCCAGGCTACCGGGTCGACTAAGCGCAATGTCGGCAAGGTTGAGCCTCTTTTGGTAGTCTGGCGTAGAGAAAATTGCGGTTAGTGAACGTTGATGGGAGTACTCCCCAAATAGGAAGGTTATTGAGCCGAAAATTATGGCTACAACCAATATCCCTCCAAAGGCGCGGCTTTTAAGTCCTCGGAGGTCAATTGTTGTTCCCCTTCCTTGATCGATAGCTCGAACCCTTTCAAGCCATAGTCCATATCCCAAAATTAACGCCCAAGCAAAATAGGTTGGGACAACCTCAAAGGCTGTTTGCATTTGTAATAGGTGGGCAACGATTAATGCCCCAAGAATCGTTGTGGTATGACTTGGCGCATCTTCTCTTTTTTCCGATTTATAAAACAGATAAATTAAGTAAACAGAAGTTGAAATTAGGAACAAGAGGCCAACGATTCCCACTTCGGAAAGTGTATCAATAAAAATGTTGTGGGCTCTATCAAACCAAATCTCACTTAGGTTTTTGTCTAAATACAGGTCGTTATTAAAGTTGTCAAAGTTAACATATTCAAAATTTTGCGGTCCCCAGCCGAGGATCGGCTTTTTTGCTATCCCTTGTAGGCCCTCGCTCCAAACGATTGGACGAGCAGAGGAGGACTCTTTTGTGTACGAGTTATAAATTGCCGATCCTGGAATGAAAAGCATTAAAATCACGATAAAAACAACTGCAATCCAAGTAAAGGAATATGCCCATCTGAATATCTTTTTCGCCCTTACATCTCTAATAACTTTGGAAATGGCGTATCTAGAAACAAGGTAGGCCAAGAGAAGCATCATGGTTGCTGAGGATGCCCTTGCGTCTCCAAGCACCAATGCGGGATTACCGAACAGCCGCCCCAAACTTACCCCACCAGTGAATAAATCGAAGTTGAAAAATATTGGTGAAAATATTTGTGGCAGTAGAGCGATTGTCCAAAGATAAAAACTTTTGGACAGTTTTCTTGCATGGGATATCTCAAATAAGGTAAAGACAATGCTAAAGAGTATATACATTCCAGCGAAGGTGTCATTACCAAAGGATGCTCCAGGACCGGCCAAGACAGCTGATCTCCAGATTCCAGCTCCCGCATCGCTAAAAATATACAAAAAGGAAAACATAGCCCCAGAGAGAACAAAGCCCCTTCTAATGATCTTCCAGTCGCCTGCTTTGAGAAGTTCTGAGGTTAGAAAAGCTAGGATGCCAATATGAGCGATAAAAAATAGGCCACTTGAGCGCACAATATCTGACCAGAATGATTGGGCGGGGTCTATTCCAAAGATCCCTGAGATTACTTGAACTATAAAGGTTAATGCAAGAAGCACGAGCAGCCACCTACTTCTAATAGCGGTTTTATAATCCCCGTTGGTGAAGAATTTTATTGCAAATATGGCGCCTAGCGAATAGACCAAACTAATCACTAGAAAATATCTGGCATTGGTCCCGCTGTAAAATAGGTTGGGCGAGACAACAAAGGGCATTAAAATTGCCGCTAGAGCGATTACGTAACCAGCCAATGTTGTGCCTCTAAAGTCTCTGTTGAGCATATTTTCATGATATCATACGCTGATTTTTACCCTAGGTAAAGCAAAAAACCCCGACTAGCGGGGCTTTTTGCTTTCTATAGTGCTTAAATCAAGCGTTGTGCGCAGTTTCTGCGCTTAAGCACTAGTTTACGTACTTAGCTGTAGTCTCGAATGCATCGAGGTTGTATTGGTATACGTACTCGTGCAAGTCGTCGTCTGAAATGCTCCAACCAATACCAGCAACATCGGCGTGATAGATACCGTCATCGGCAGTTACCACGTTGGTGTGGGTGATGGTTAGGGTGCATCGTGTCGTTCCGCCATCCAACATCATCGTATTGTTAGAAGAGTTGGTGACCTTAGAGTTGTATGTGCAGCTCAATAGATCAGAGGCGTCAGCTGTTGCTGTGCCGTCTTCGTATACTCGGTATAGGAATCCGTCAGCTCCAACAGTGGTCAAAGCACCATCTGCAGAAGTTGTAGCAGCTGAAGTGTCGGCGATGTACAAGGTTCCGCCAACGGCCGTAACGTCCATCACGAATGAGAATGTTACAGTGTCGTCGTCGTTTCCTCCGGCGCCGTCAGAAAGAACATCGATGGTTGGGGTTCCAACCAAGGCTACGTCAATGTAGATAACGTGAGTAGCTGAGGCTGCGCTTGAAGCGGTACCAGTCTTGTCGGCGTCAGCCAACTGGTTTCCCTCCTCGTCGCGAGCATCAAACAAGGTTGTGCCTAGGTCAGTCTGGGTCTCACCAATGGTGAATAGTAGAGTATCACCTTCATCAAGTGCTCCGTTGGTTGCTAAGAAGTCAACGGCTACGGTGAAAGTGTAGGTCTCACCAGCTTCTAGGGTCAAGTTTAGGTCATCGAAGGTCAAGGTCTCGTCGTCGGTTGGGGTGGTTACAGAGTCAACCTTGTCTCCGTCAACGTATAGGTGGGCTTGGTCAAACATTTCGTCAATGTGGCCAGCACCAGTTACGGTAGCCTCCAAAGTGATGTCGTCTAGGTCAACATCGCTGTTGCCCTTGATTTCAACATCAAAGGAGAATACGTCCATGTTGTCAGTAGCGGTAGTAGAGGCAACTTGAATGATGTGTGCAAGGTTAACATCGTCATCATTGCCAGTTATCTTGAACTCAACGTCGGTTGCGGTAGCAAAGTTCTCAACGGTGAAGGTAGTCTCGGTGATCGTTGGATCCTCAGAGATTACAGTACTTTGAGCGTCTCGCCATCGAACAGACTCGAGGTCAACTTGCCAGCTGTCACCAGCGGAAGCTGAGTCGAGGTTGTTAATTCCAGATACGGCGACCATTAGAGTCTCTCGTTCTCCGGCTTTGATGATTACGCCGCGATCTAGGGTAACGGTTCGCCCGTAGTTGTTGTCGTCAGTGAATAGGTCAGAGTCAGCGCTAGCAACCATGTCGCCGTCGAACCAAATAGTTACGTCATCGACGTACTTGTCTAGATCGGTTTGGTTGTTAGCGGTTCCAGCGTCGTCAAAGTCAACTTTAACGGCTAGGATTTCTAGGTCGGAAGTGTAGTCAGCCTCGATCTCTAGACCAAGGATGGTAACATCGTCCTCTCCTTCTCCAACTTCTTCTCCGCTGTAGGAAGAACTCTTTCTGTATTCAGCAACTGAACCAGCTGCTCCGGATAGAACTGTGCTACCAGTGGTGGTAGTTGTGGTTCCGGTTCCGGTGGTTGTGCTAGTTGTAGCACAAGCTGAGATCATCGCTGCCTGGGTTAGAGGTCCGTAGTATCCCACTGCTGGGGTTATACCGTGGGCTGCTTGCCATGCGGCGGTAGCTGCTTGTGTTAGAGGACCAAAGTATCCCTTTGCTACGCCCAATGGCATAACTAGGTTTCCTGATGCAACTAGAGTTGTCTGCAAAGCAGTAACTCCTGCTCCGGTTGAGCCAACTGTTAGAGGCTGGGCTGGAGCTGTGCAGGTGGTAGTAGTTGAAGTACCACCTAATTGTGCTTGCAATGCGGCGATTTGCCCTAGCAAAGCATCGATTTGGGCTTGTAGCTCAGCTGAAGTTGCCGCGCTGGCAACAGACATTGCTGGGCCGAAAGCCATGCTAGCTGTGGTGACAAAAGTCAAGAAACCAACAGCTGCTTTTTTTCCAAATGTACTCATTTTTAATGATAAACAATTTTGAATTGTTTAATTTTTATTAATTAGTTTATTAAGTGCGTGTGAGGGTTGTTGTTTTTTTTATCTGACAATTATCTTCCTGGCTTTCCCAACGCCTTAGAGGCTTGGGTCGACCTGGGCCATTATGGGAAGAAAACTCTAGTTACGTAGTTAGATGTCTAGACACCTAGATGTTAGATGCTAGACGGTTGAACAATTTCGTTTCTGAAATTGTTTTAGGGCTCTATATAAATAAAAGAAAAAGCCCCTGTGTGAGGGCTGGGTTCATACACAAAAGGAAAGATTTTTTATCCTTTTTTCGTTGTGGTCGCAGATGTGAGCCCTCACTCTCGCCTGCGTCCGTATTTTACCTATCTATATCATTCTAATGAATTTGGCGCGAGAAGCAAGCTTTGCTCTGCGCTTACTGAATATAACGAGCTCAATTGAAATGTATTACATTTTCCTTATAGGCCGTTTCTTTCAGGAGGGAGTGGGTATTCTGGTGCCTTTTGAGGCTGATCGGTCAATACATAGTAGTTTGACGGTCCCCCACTACCTTCGCGGTATATTATACCACGTTCACATAATTTTTCAAGGTCATAGCGAATGGTCCTATCGCTATAGTCCGGAAATGTGGCAATGATGTTTTTTAGCTGTAATTTGCCGTTTTCCGCTTGCCGCATTATTGCCAGAATCCTATTTTGCCGCTTTTCAGCTCTTTTGCTGATACTGTTGCTGTTTTTACCCGATCCTATATTGGGAGTGTTGATGGCTTCTCTGGCCATCCTAGACTCCTGCGAGAAGCTTCCTAGGCTCAGTTGGCCTGGTTTTGGGTTGCTGTGTTCTGCCCTTTCGTCTCCAGTGTAGATTTTATTATTTGGGCGCTGATAGTTCGGAAGATCTAGGAGGTTGTTTCTAGCTTTATTTTCATCCTGTATTTTGGCTGAGAGGGCTCGGCAGCGCTTAATTAATATGTCGGCTGTGTTTGAATTGATTTCTCCGATATTGCAGGCCAAAGCCGACAACCCGATGATTGACTCAATTCTTTTCCCGGCTACTCTGTATTCCTCGGCATAGAGGTTTTCCACAAGTGAACAGGATAGACTACTGATTCGCACTGATAGCTCGGTTTGTTTGATAATCGAGGCGAGTTTAACCAGTATGTAGCTTAACTCTTGGACCTCTTTGCGAAGTAGGCTTTTTTGCATCTTACCCCCAGATTAGCTCACATTTTTTATTGGGTCAATGAGCGAAAAAAAATCGGGCAATTGCCCGATTCTAATATATTTTTTTCCTTGTAGCACTACTCAACTGCCGCCTTTATCCTGCGCTTGCCTGAGCCGATAGATTCTTCTTTGATTATCTTAAATTTACCAATCTCTCCTGTTGACCCAACATGTGGACCACCGCAAAATTCTTTACTGAAGGCGGACTGAATATTTTCCCCGACATAATAAACTTTTACTTTTTCCGGATATTTTTCCTTAAAGAAATATAAAGCCCCGGTGTTTTTTGCCTCGTTTTGACCCATTTCCTCAAACTTTACCGGAAGATTCTTCGCTATTATTGAATTTACTATATTCTCAACCTCCTGCTTTTCTGCGTCCTCCAGCTTCCTGCCGAAGGTGAAGTCAAATCTAAGACGTTTGGAGTTGATGTCGGAGCCGGCTTGTCCGACTTCGGGACCTAGCACATCTCTAAGGGCTTGCTGTAACAGATGGGTGGCGGTGTGTAGGCGAAGGACTTTTTGGAGCTCTTCTTCGTTCTCGGCTTTTAGCTCTCCGGTATCCAAAATTAAACCGTGGCCGCCAAACTTTTTTTCTGCTCCAGCCCTTGAGAGCTCTTGGTGTTTTTTAAATTCGGTATCAAAATCTTCTTGGCTGACGCCCCTAAGGGCCTCTGGTGAGATTTCTTTCATTAGGTCAAAGGATATGCCCAGAGTGGAGCTGATAGAGAACGCTTGCTGGGCGGTTAAATCTGAATGCTTTGACAACTCTTTGGTAGCTTTCTCGAGGGCGGCAATAAACTTTTTGTGCTCTTCTTGGTAAATAGCCTCAATCTCTGAGAGTTTTAATTCTGGATAAGCTTCTATGTAATTCTGAGTGGTTAGGCTAAGCAGGGCGGAGATAAACTCTTTGGGTAGTTGATGCTTGTTTTGATGGGCTAAGACTCGGCGCATTAAACGGCGGAGAATGTAGCCAGCTTCTTTGTTGGATGGGCGGACTCCATCGGTGATTAAAAAGGCGGTGGCACGGATGTGGTCGGCTAGAACTCTCTGGGTTTTTTGAGGGATTTCACCGTAGGAGCCGATCTTGCCCATAACTCCCTCAAAGAGTTCTGTTTCATATGGGCTGTCTTTCCCCTGTAGAATGGTTAAAAGTCGCTCAAAACCGGCCCCAGTGTCGATTCCGGGGGTCTGGAGAGGCTGAAGCTCTTTGTCTGGGTTTTGATTGATTAGATCCTCTCGAGAGCCGTTATATAGAAATTGATTGAATACGATGTTCCAAATCTCAACGTCTTCGCCTTTGGCATTTTTACAATAAATTTCAGTAGTGGGTCCACAGGGTCCAGAGTTTCCAGTTGGGCCCCAAAACACATCCTCAATGCCTTCTTCTTTAATGTTTTTTACTCCGAGATCGGACCAGATCTTTATGGATTCGTTGTCTTTTTCGACTCCGGGCGATCCTTTAAAAACTGTAACGTAGGAAATTTCTAGCCCAAGCTCTTTGGTAATAAATTGGTGGGCGTATTCAATTGCCTCTTTTTTGAAGTATCCCCCCTGGGACGAACCCGGTTCACCAGGCTTGTAGCCAAAGGAAAAGTTTCCAAGCATTTCAAAAAATGTGAGGTGGGTGTCATCGCCAACCTCTTCTATGTCGGAGGTTCGGAAGGATTTTTGGATGGAGACCGTGGATAGAGAGCCAAAGTCTTTTTGGGCGTCTAGATCGCCGAGGAAATATGGCTTAAATTGCTGCATTCCGGCAGTGGTTAAAAGCACCGATGGATCATCGGGTAGCAAAGACGAAGAAGGTACGTGAGCGTGCCCTCGCTTAGTAAAGTAGTTTATAAAGCGATCTCTCAGCTCTTGAGCAGTCATCTATACTTTATTATTGCGATTCTTGGTTAAGTAGGGTTTGACCAAATTGATTTGGCAGGGTGCTGTTGTGGGATTGAGCAACGATTGAAAGGCGATCAAAGAAAGCGGTGGTGGTGTCTAGGTTGTTGGCAACATACATAAGCGCCTCGTTGATTTTTCCTTTTGCATCTTGCAGGGCGATTAGCATATCTTCGTTTTGCTCCAACGCAATCAGTTGGTTTAGAAACTCGGTGTGGGTGAACATTCTTTCAACTAGGTAGTTAAGGAATCCATCTTTAGAGAAGGATTCAACTCCGTTTACGATATCGCTTGGTTGAAGCGCAGTGATCTTTGCGACTAGTAGATTTAGAGAGTTTTGATAGCTGTATTTAGCCTTATTGATCGATTCTAGGCTGGTTTGGCTAGCCCCCTGCATGAGTTTAATCTCGGTGGCTTTAAGGCTTAGTTCTTGTGTGCTTAAAAGAACGTCCTTCTCTTTATTGTTCTGGGTAAAGAGCTTCTGAACGTTGCTTACCCAGCTCTTGATTGAATAGAAGAGATTGTTGGGCAAAATAGCCGGCTGGGCCGAGCTTAATTCACTAGAATTCATTTCCATCGCTTGCGCGGATGGGGAAATTACAAAAACTAAAGCCAATAGGAAAAGGATGAATATTCGTTTCATATCTGTATTGGATAAGTATAGCATGGTAGTGAGTAGTGAGTAGTTTAGTATCCTTCAAGCATTTCGGACTTAACGTGGGACCTGATTCGCAGTAGTGCCTTAGCTTCAATCTGCCTGATTCTCTCTCTGGTAACTCCAAATTCTTTGCCCACCTCCTCTAGGGTGTGAGTAACTCCATCTTCAAGGCCAAAGCGCATTTTAAGAATTTTTTGCTCTCTGGGGGTTAGATCCACAAGGATCTCTTTAATCTTTTCTCTGAGTAAAGTTTGAGAAGCAATCTGGCTTGGGGTTAAGCTCTTATCGTCTTTAATAAACTCTGACAGCGTTGAGTCATCTTCGCTGTCACCAACTGGAGATTCTAGAGAAATAACGTCTTGGGAGATTTTTTGAATGTAGTGAATTTTTTCTGGAGGTAGCTCCATCTCGGAAGCAATCTCCTCTACCATTGGCTCCCGACCCAGCTCTTGGGTAAGTCGGCGTTTTACTTGAGTGTATTTTGAAATTGTTTCCACCATGTGGACCGGAATTCGAATTGTGCGGGATTGGTCAGCCAGGGCGCGAGTGATGGCTTGGCGAATCCACCAAGTTGCGTAAGTGGAAAATTTAAAACCGCGGCGATAATCAAATTTGTCTACGGCGCGGGAAAGTCCGATATTGCCCTCCTGAATCAGGTCTAGAATTGAAAGGTTGGAGCTTCGGTTGACGTAACGCTTGGCGATAGAAACAACCAACCTAAGGTTGGCTTGGATAAATCTTCGGCGGGCGGACTCGTCGCCTTTCTCGATTCTTTTTGCGAGCTCTTTTTCTTCGTCGGAGGTTAAAAGTGCGGCGCGACCGATTTCTTTTAAATACATCTGCACTGAGTCAGGAAGACTTTCGTCAAAGGTGTCGGTAGCGCGGGCTAATTCTTGATCGCTGATTTCCTCTTTTGAAGGAACGTTGATTAGCTGGCCGGTCTCAACAACCCGAATATTTTCCTGTTCTAACCTTCCATAAATTGCGTCTAGGGAATTGATGTCGCTCTCGATGTTGGGAAGATACTTTAAGACCTCGTTGTCAGTGACAAAGCCCCTTGATCGGCCACTTTCTACCAGCTCGGCCAAAGCCATCTCGTCGATCACTACTTTAGCCCTCCTCTTCCTCTTGGTAGTTTTTTGCTTTAGCTTTTTGGCTGGTTTTGTCTTGGTTGCTTTCTTAACCGTTTTTTTCTTGGTTTTGATAGCCTTTTTGGTGGTTTTTTTACGCAAAGAAGCAGAACGCCTGGTGGGGCGTTTTGAATTACTTTTCTTTTTTGTGGCCTTTTTGACTGATTTCTTTTTGGGAGCTACTGGGCGTTTTTTCGGTACGGATTTCTTGGTCTTTTTAGTAGCTTTTTTCTTGGCTTTTTTTGCTGGCATATATTAAAAAAATCCTAAATGCAAAACCCTAAATACTAAAACACGCGGATATATGGAGCCGCCATTTAGGAAACTATGAATAAAAGTACATTATTTATCGACTTTTAGCAATGGCTGATTGTGAGCCAAGTGCGGGCCGGAGCTGGTTTTAAAATTTGAAATTATGAACTTGAAATTAGTTTATTGTACTCCTCAAGGGCCTTTTTAAGATCATCCTCCTCCCCCGCCGCCTCTGCTTTCTCAATTCTGGCTCGAAGGGCCTGGCGGAGCTGTTTTTGAGCCTCTTCCTTAAGACGATTGACTAGAAAGGCTATTTCACGCTCAATGTTGTCGTCGTTGATTGGCTCAAGACTTGCTTGGAGGTAAATTAAGTCCGCAAATTGCTTTAATTCTGGACTTAGCTCGATTTTTTCGTTCTTCACAACCGTCTTATACAAATCTCGAAATACATCTTCTACCCAGCTTTCATCCTCAGCTAGGACCGCCTTGGCTTTCTCGCTGCTAAGAGCCAAAGAAAATACTCGATAGAGAATTCTCCCTTTTGAGCTTAGATTTTTCAGCTCGCTTGATGCCTCCTGAAGCTCGTTTCCAGATGGGACTTTTTCTGGAAGCGCCTCGCCGCCCTTAACTTGCTGAAGCTCTTCTTTTAAGACCTCAATTGAAAAGCCGCTGCGATTTGAAAGTATTTCGAGATAGTGGTTTTTCTCTACCGCGCTTGAGATCGATTTTATTCTCGCGAGAATGCTGCGAATTGCCTTCTTCTTGTCTTTAATGTCTTTGGCTGCCGAAAGGCCGTAATAATCAAAGAAGTACTCTATGGCGGGGATGGAGTCTGCTAGTACCTTTTTTAGCTCCTGGGGGTTTGACTGAGCTAGGTCGGCTGGGTCTTTGGCGTCTTTCAGGTCGGCAACTCGAACGTTAAAGTCTTCTTTCTGAGCGAGCTCGATGGATCTTTCGGTTGCGAGTTGGCCGGCGTTGTCATTGTCGAAAGCGATAATCACTTCTTCGGCTATTTTTCTCAGGGCCTTTAGATGGTCTACGGTTAGAGCCGTTCCCGAGGTGGCAACAACGTTTTTAAACCCAGCTTGATACATCATCAGAAAATCCATCTGCCCCTCGACGAGTATGGCTTGTGAGCTATCTCGGATCGCCTCCTTAGATAAAAAGAATCCAAATAATAACTTGGATTTGTTAAAAATTGGGGTTTCGGGCGAGTTTACATATTTGCCGACATCTTCTCTGGTTTCGTTGGGAAGGACTCGGCCGGTGAAGCCAACAATTTTTCCAAAGTGATTAAATAGCGGAAACATTATCCTATTTTGAAATCTATCCCAGTAACTGCCCCGTTGAGTTTTGAATGCTAGGCCAGCCTTCTCGATGTCTTCAATTG
>PFBB01000023.1:47584-48505 GCA_002773475.1 Candidatus Harrisonbacteria bacterium CG10_big_fil_rev_8_21_14_0_10_44_23 | reverse complement strand
TGCAGAATCAGGATTTTGTGGGGGGGATGCAGAACAGACGGCGCTTCGCGCCGACCATATTTTTGGTTCTGAAACCCTTTTCGAAAAATTGCGGTGGGGGTGAGATTCGAACTCACGAGACCCTTTCGGATCCAACGCTTTTCGAGAGCGCCCCGTTCAACCACTCCGGCACCCCACCAAATTCACAGCTTTAAATAATTTCCAATATCAAAGCGTGTTATAGTAATAACATAAATCAAAACTTAAACTAAAGAAAGGTCGTTAAGTAATTTTAACTCCTTATTATGAAAATTGTTCACATTATCGCCTTTATTATCCTGATCGTTGGCGCGCTTAACGTAGGTATTGTTGGTGCTTTCGATTATGACTTCCTTTGGATGATCAGCGGCTACAACGAATTGATTATTCGCATCATCTACGTCTTAGTCGGAGTAGCCGCTCTCCTTATGCTTGCTACCCACTGGAAGAGCTGTAGCTCCTGCTGCGGGTCCAAGATGTCTGGCCCAACCAAAGAGATCAATCTTTAAGGCAAAATAAAAAACGGCCCGCAGGCCGTTTTTTATTTTGCCTATTTGTTCTTTGCGGCAAAGTCTTTTGAAACTACCCTCCAACATTCGTGTGGACCAGCTTGACTCTTGGTCACAGCGAAGAATCGGCCGCTCTTTTCTCGGATATCATACTCCGTGACTTTGAACTTGGCCTTCGACTTTACGTCGTAAAACTCTAGCTCTTCTTTCATAAAAATTAGAGATTAGGTTAATAATATGGGGGAAAGCCGATTCGATATCGGCTGCCCGACTTAATCAACTATTATGGCTTGATCAATATCGGGGTGGTTCGCATTTGCGAATTACCTTAATTCTAGTCATACTTTAGCTGAAATTGCAATTATTTCACAACACTTGCCCTCGTAGTTCAATG
>PFBB01000023.1:44378-47537 GCA_002773475.1 Candidatus Harrisonbacteria bacterium CG10_big_fil_rev_8_21_14_0_10_44_23 | reverse complement strand
GTTCGAAGTCTAAAAGCTCAAATTAATCATTAAAATGTTTGCGGCCGCCCAAACGGGCGGCCGCAGCGTGTCAGAGATCTGCACCGGGGACTTTGCACGTCCCCTCACAGTCTCCAAGAGTACCGTCACAACGCTGGCACATAGCCTGCTCCTCTAGAGAGAGCCAGACCAAGGAGCCCTGCTCCGTAACGATCCGTTGCACCCCGACCCAGCCGTCTCTTGCGTGCTCTCGCACAACCCCGCACATCGGGATTGTCGAGTTAGCCACCCCAGCCGAAAGGGAGATCTTCTCCCCTTTCGCAAACAGCGCCCTAGGCTCAGGGGTTGCTATCTTTTCGACTTCCAGCTTGGCCGACTCCATTGGCGGCGGGTTGGAAGCAAGCTCCAACAACGCCAAGGTGTTATCCGTTCGCCTCCCTCTCTTTTCCTTCTTTGGTATTGAGAGTTTCTTTCGTTCCATACTTCCCTCCCAAGAGAAAGGTCCGGACCTACTTTAACAAAATTAAAGACAGCCGCCAACTCCATCCTCGCCATCTGTCCCCCCACGGTGCCCTTGTATAGTATACTAGTATACTATACAAGGGCTGGGGCTATTTCTTTTTAGCCCGCCCTCGACGTGGTTTGTGGGGTTCCACCGCAATCAGCCGGCGAATATTAAAATCCTCCTTCGAGCTTGGCACATTCCCCCGTATCGAAAACCAGACCTCCATAAAAGTGTCCAAACGCATCGCCCGAGTGTATCCCCACTCTGGGTCTTTTATATACAAATTTTCCTTATCAATGTCCACCACCACCGAATAATGCCCTTCATTCACCGAAAACCAATTCACAATCACCGGTATCTCTTGCTTTATGTACTTCCGAATATCTGCCAGCGTCGCCTTATCTTTAAGCGCAGCCTTCAGCCCCAGAGATCTCGCCGCCTTAACCAAACCCTCTCCATCCTGAACCCCCTGCTTTTTTGTTGCCCCCGACAGTACCGCCAACTCTTTTTCCGTCTTTCTGATACCAAAATAGTCCAACACCATCTTTAATGACGCCGGCCCACAATATCCCGTCCTCTGTCTAAATGGTTTTACTGGAAGCATGGCAGGCGCAGAGGGACTCGAACCCCCAGTCGCGGTTTTGGAGACCGCTGGTTTACCAGTTAACCGATGCGCCCATATTGTTCTTAAATCTTAGCGATTTACCCCCATTTTGCAAGAGTAAATAAATACTCCATACGGGGTATGGAGCATTTATTTTATTTCTTAGCTTCCTTGTGCGGAGTGTGTTTCCGGCACTTATTGCAAAACTTGTTCAGTTCAATCTTTTTCTCCACTAACTTCTTATTTTTTCTAGTATAGTAGTTGGTCTTATTACATTCCTTGCAACGAAGCTTTATTATATTTTTTGAGTATTTTGATTCTGCCATATTTTTATAAATCTTTGATTTATTTAAAAATATGAGCACCAAGCCGTAGCTTTACGCGAAGGCTGGTTTTCATATTTAACATCTTATCCGATTACCAGATTCTATAGAAAAACGTCTAATTAGTCAATCTTTGAGCCGACGGCGAGATTCGGACTCGCGACCCCTTCCTTACCATGGAAGTGCTCTACCACTGAGCTACGTCGGCACGAATTTTATATGAACGCAGTGAATCTATAGAATTCAGTGCCCCGCAGAATGCGGAGCCTTCACCGTCCACCTATTGTAGTAAAGTTGCCAAAAATTACAACTCCTAACTTTTTGAGTTATAAAATTCCCAGTGCTCGATTTTATCAGAATACTTTTTTTGAAGCTTCAAATAGTCCTTTTTTAGAATTAATTTCAGCTTAGTTTTTGGATATAGTTCTCTAAACTCCTCATCTCGATTTCTTGAATAATCTGAAAGATAATTTTTAATTTCAATATACTCACTCGTCTTTGGTAAATAAAAGTCTGGAGTATAATTTTGTGTTTTTAATTTAAAAACCCTTGGCTGAAAAACCCATTTTGTACCCTCAAAATTTAAAATACGAGCATAATTTGCTTCCCACCTACTAAAAAAGTAAAGCTTAGGATCGATATCTTCCCTAATACCCGCTTTAGCTCTAACAGCCTTAGGAGATATAGGCCGAGAGCCGATCATGCTAATAGAACACCTATTACTACAGAATCTAGCTGGCCTTGAAGAAGGTCGCCAATATGTCAAAGTAAAACGCTTTCGGCATTTAGGGTTGATACAAATACCTGACATAAACGGCGTCTTTGGTCTATTGGGATATGTCTTCCCCTTAAGCGCTAAACTTATTCTAATTTTGGTGGCGCGTGATTGCACTCTACCAGAATTATTCACTATCGCAGCACAAGCTGAGGAACAATACTTTTTTGGATTTGATGGAATCGTGATAAATATTCTTGAACAGCCCGCCCTCTTACACCCATGTTTCACGCGCGTACGCCGTGAATCATGCACACCCCTTTTCCACGCAAGTTTCGTAAGTTTACTTTGCTTCTTTCTATATGAGGCATCATTATAAAAAGCCTTTCTTATCATGGAGCCAGAGGGGGGGCTCGAACCCACCAACCTGCCGATTACAAATCGGCTGCTCTGCCAATTGAGCTACTCTGGCGATTGCTTGAGTATATTTCAATTCTAACACAAAAACAAGTTCGAATCATTTATACGGCTTAAAAAAAGGCGGCTCAATTTTATTGATTATCCCGTCTATATTTGCTATAAAAAAAGTAGCTCTAGGCCCGACCCCCTACGAGCTAGAAAGGAGGTCCTAATGGCCTCCATCAGCATGGAGCGTCGGAGGCAGTTACTTCAACGACTCCTTCGACACAACGATCCAAAAGATCGTATCAGCTCCTTCGAGGCAAACGTCAACTTCTACCTTCGGGTGGTGGGTGAAATGCCTAGAGATATGTCCGGCTGCAAGGCCGGCTGGGAACTGGAGGACATCGCGACGGAGGTGGATCGCAAGATCGACCGCCTACTGCGGCGCAACGGCGAGGGGGGTTAATTATGGGCAACACTAGCCCGCTGGGTAGGAGTCTTCGCTAATCCAAGCGAAGACTCCACCCAATCTAAAAACGCCTTCCGGCGCTATTTTTGTGGGCAGAGAAGCCCCGCCACTTCGGGCGGGATTGCGTTTTGTCCTTTCGCTTCGCTCAAACAAAACGAGAAG
>PFBB01000023.1:0-44360 GCA_002773475.1 Candidatus Harrisonbacteria bacterium CG10_big_fil_rev_8_21_14_0_10_44_23 | reverse complement strand
ATTCTTGGATTAATGATTAATTCTAACAGGAGAAAACAAAAAGTGGACATGTTTTGTGTGTCCACTTTTTGGGGTACAGATCATGGTGGGCAGAGAGGGATTCGAACCCCCGTAGGCATAAAGCCGTCGCGTCTACAGCGCGATGCGATTGACCACTCCGCCATCTGCCCAAACAAATTGTCTATAAACTCTAATTCAAATCTTCGTTTTCATCAACCTCTTGCGTCTCGCTCACCTCTGATCTCTCCTTCACTTTTTCTGAGGTGGCTTGGAAAAAATCAGCAATTCGATCAAACCCCCTAACCAATAGTTGCAGAAACTCTCCAAAGAAGAACAGCATTCCTTTTTTAAAATCCTTCCAAAAATCAATTGTCCAATCTATCCCCGACTCCAAGGTTAGCCTTAAATAATTAACGTCTGGAGCAACCTCTTGCGATCCCCTTCGAGTTGTTTGCCACAATAAATAAACCAACGTTAGCCCGCTGACTCCAAGAACAATTTGTAAAGTTAAAACCATAGTAGCTAAGCTATCAGCCCTAAGGCTAAAAGCCGTTATGCTTCGTAGCGAGTAAATTCACCAACGGTGATATTTTCTCCGATCGTGCCAATCACTTGCTTAATTTGCTCCTCGATAGTTGTTGATTCATCTCTGACGTACGGCTGAGCCAAAAGCTCCTCAACGCTTGCTGGATTCATCGCTGCGATGTGCATTGCGATATTTCGAGACAATTCTTGAAACTTTTCGTTTTTCGTCACGAAGTCGGTCTCAGCGTTCATTTTTAAAAGAACGCCTACTCGGCCTTGGTGAATGTACGCTTCAAGATAGCCCGCTCCGGCATTTCGCTCTCCCTTCTTTTCGGCTTTGGCCAATCCCTGTGCTTTAATTACTTCTTTTGCTTTCTCAATATCTCCACCAGCTTCTTCTAGGGCTCTCTTGCAATCCATAACCCCAGCGCCAGTTTCTTCTCGCAGTTTTTGGATGTCCTGACTCATAAAATAAATAAATTATTTCTTAAGACCGCTCTTGATCGCCTTTTTAAATCTTTCCGCCAACCACTTCACGCTGGAAATACTTGAGTCGTTAGCTGGGACGATATGGTCAATTGTATCTGGATCAGCGCTGGTTGTGGCTACCACCACTACAGGGACCTTCACGATATTTGCTTCACGGATTGCTGTCTCGTGATCATTGGCGCCAAAGACCAATAAAGCAATTGGCATTTGATCCATTTTTTCCAATCCTCCAAAAAGTCTTTCCAATCGCTCGAGCTCTTGAACAAACTTTATCTGCTCTTTTTTGGTATATTTAAGCAAACGGCCTGCAGCGTTGTCTGCCTTTAGCTTAATGTAGTAACGTAGTCTCTTTTGGATAGTGTCGAAGTTGGTTAAAGTGCCCCCTAGCCAACGTAGAGAAACGTATGGGTAAGAAAACTCCTTACCGATTTCCTCCACCACCTTTTTTGATGCTGGGTGTGTGCCCACGATCAAGATTTGTTTTCCGGTTGCGGCGCTGGTTTTTAAAAACTCTTCTGCCTTCTCAAGCATTTCTTTGGTCTTGGCGAGATCAATCATCTCAAAACCATTTCGATTGGC
Organism: Candidatus Harrisonbacteria bacterium CG10_big_fil_rev_8_21_14_0_10_44_23; assembly: GCA_002773475.1. GTDB lineage: Bacteria > Patescibacteriota > Minisyncoccia > UBA6257 > 1-14-0-10-44-23 > 1-14-0-10-44-23. The sequence goes on along the minus strand of PFBB01000023.1, from coordinate 42,767 downwards.
CGCAATGTAGTTTTTCATCTTTGGGTTAGTCCTTGATTTCTTCCTTCCAAACAAAAGACCAGCATCGGCCATTTCTTGGACCTGCTCGTCAGTTATGACTGTCTCAGTTGTTGTACTTTCTTCTTGCATATTTGTATCAAATAAAAAAACTTACGCGCCTAACGCGCTAGGAAGGATTATAGCATTATTTTAGCCGTTGTCTAGTCTTGCGGGGTGTGAGAGAATAAGGAGGTGCAAATTGATAAAAAATCACGAAAATCCAATCACGGCTTCAGCCTTATTGAGCTCTTGATTTATGTTGGGCTCACCGCTGTCTTGCTGGGGCTTTTTTCCGGAGTTTTGGTAACTATCTTACGGCTGCAAAATCATCAAAGCGCCTCCAACCAAGTCCTGAGTGAATTAAACTTTGTCATGAGTCGAATCAAACAAGAAATCCGTGACTCAGACTCCATGACTATCAACAGCCAAAGAATTATCGTCCACGACGCCAGCGGAAATACTAAGATCGAACTTACTAGTGGAGCAATTATTATTGACCCACCCGACGCTGGTGCTACCCCTCTTACCAGCCAAAGAGTTAATGTAGATGATTTCACCTATACCGAAAAAACCGGCTCAAATGGAGTCAAAACTGTTGAGCTATCCTTAACATTTTCCTACATTAGCGATAACCCGCAGCAGCAGGCTACTCACTCCCTTACCTCCACCGCACTGCCAATAAATCAATAGCTATAGCCCTAGACCGGTCAAGCTTCCGTAATAGGAAAACAACCTAGGCAGCAATACTATCATCCCCAAGAGCGGCAAAACAATCACCGCCACAGAAATAATAAGCGTCCACAAAAACATCTTTCGAGTCTTTTCTACCGAGCGGTAGATTTGCTCAATTTTTACCGCTTGCTGATCTAAAGTATTTTTTATATCTTGTTCCATTTCTTGATTGTACTACATTCTCTGAAAGAGCTTCCACAACTCAACGTCTTCTAAATCAGTAAACCTAATCACACTTCACCCATGGACAATCAGAATCCCATGGAAGAGGAAACTGGCACCTCCCCCGATCAACCGATCAAGGAGGTGATCCACCACGATCAATCCTCCAAAAAATCACTTTGGGGATTTCTCTTCCTTATTATATTTCTTATTATTATTGGCCTGATTATTTTCTAAATTAAAAAACAGCCAGTTGGCTGTTTTTTAATTTAATTTCGTATTTTGATATCCGTCTCGTATCTGCGTATTAAAGTAATTCCCTTTCGAGTCTGATTTCATTAGCTCACTATAAACGTTTTCGGCAACATTTACGTACTGATACAAGCTCCCCGACTGAAATTCAACTTCCAAAATTTTCGTTTCTGGGTCGTAGCCGATCGCTTTTAAATCTGAAGATTTTACTGGCTCTCTGTTCATATTAATAACTTCCCAAACTTATCGCCCAAGGACTAGAGATAATTAGCATCATTAGCGCTGCTCCTAAAAGAGCGATGTTTTTCATAAAGGCGTTTGCCTCCACCATTCTTTGACTGGGATCGTTTATTTCCCAGAATTTATGAATCATAAAGCTAACGAAGACTAAAAATATGATTATTAGCCAAAGCGCAATATCAATAAATACTCCCAAAATGATGCCCACACCACCCAAGATAACCATTACTCCACTTAAAAGCACAGCCGCACTTGTCGAGCTGACTCCTCTAGATTGAGCATAGGCAATTAAACCAACCTTTTTAGTAAAATGGCCGATTCCCATCCAAAGGAAAAATCCTCCGAACAATATCCTGCCAATCAAAAATAATATTTCCATATTTACATAAATTAAGTTAAGGCTAGCTTAGCATAATTGACGAAAATTCCCAGCTCTTCTTAGCTCGGCTGGATTTAAAAATATCATATTTTTTTAGGAAATAATCCACCCTCCTCCCCCTTTAGGAGCTCCATCAACTCAGAAAAAAGCCTCTCAACTTCAGGTGATAGCTTAACTTTGTCCCTCTTATGATCCCAAAGATCCTGCCAGCTAACCCTTTTTTCTTTCCAGGACCTTCCTCCAGAGAGGTATATATTATAGATCGGGTGGAGCTTATCTAACGCATAAACAAATTTTGCTTCTTCGTCGGCCCTCTTTTCATAAGCATCAATCCAAGTAAATAATCCACTTGCTTCCGGAAATTCTTTCTTTAATTTCTCTAAAGCTTCTTTTTCTCTATCGTGCTTACTGTCAATATAGCTCTCGTCCGCATCATAAATAAATGTGTCTCCAGCATAAACTTCAACTAAGTCATGCACCAATGCATAGCGAACAGCTTTATTTAGATCTAGTTTTAGATCATTTCCCTCAATCAAATACCAAGTTAACATCGCTAAACCGTAGCTATGCTCTGAATCATTTTCACCTCTATCAGATCCTTTCAACTTGACCACACGCTCAACCTCCCGAAAATCATTGAGCATTTGCACAAAAGCAAGAATGTCTTTTATAGAAATTTTACTACTTTCCATGCATCTTTTTAATCTTTATTAAAATCTTCTCCTCCTCTGATCCCTCTATCGCTTCGCCGTTTTTATTAAATCTTGTTGGGGCTTTCCCAAGCGTCTCCTCTTCACTAGTAATCAATCCATCTTCTTGCAGCTTATCCAAAACAGTCCTTAACACCTCCCAAACAGGTCGATGCCAATTTTGTATCTCACCCCGCGAAAGCGGCGCTAGCCTTATCTCCCCCTCCGTTCGCAAAACTCTCAACATTTCATTCACAGCGCTCTCGACCAACTGTTTTTTGTCTAATTCTTCGTACCGCCCACCGGAGAATAGCTGGGGAATTGATGCATGCGAAACCACCAAGTCAAACACCTCATTCTGAAAAGGCAGCTCCTCCACCCGTCCTGCAAACAGTTTGTTTTTCTCGTCTGTTTTCAGCTCCGGATCAAGCGTATATATGTCGTCGCTTAAATTATGCTCCCTCGCCCAACTAGCAAAACCGCCCCTCCCTCCTCCTACGTCTAAAATTAACTTCCCAAAATCTTCCGGACTAAGCGCTAAATCGTAAAAATAAGATTGAAACAGCTCTTCCTGATCGCGCTTTTCATTTTCTGCTTCGTGACTTCGAAAATCTTCAAATTTATTTCCCATGACACTTTTTGTATTTTTTTCCGCTTCCACCCTTCGACGAGCTCAGGGCTTCACTCAGCTTATGATTTTTTAAGCTACCCTCCATGACAATGCTTGTACTTAATAGGAGCTCCATCTGACTTCTTCGCCCCGCAAGGGCAAGGATCGTTGCGTCCCACCTTCTCTCCTGCTTTCACTGGATTTCTTGCCACCTCTTTTCCTGCATTCATTCCTTGGTGTTGATGTTGCATTTTTAGCGCCACCTCCTCTTCTATCGATTTGGTCGCTCCGTGCTCTTTTGCCGCCTTAATTGCCACCGCCTCAATGCGCTCCTTATTTTCCTCCATCCACTGATCAAAATCCGCTGTCAGCGCCCGAAACATTTCGTGGCCCTCTCGTCGATATTCCACCAACGGATCTTTTTGTCCCACAGCTCGCAAGCGGACCGACTCCCTTAGAGCATCCATTTGCTCTAAGTGTTCCATCCAAAAAGTATCCAAAGTTGCCAAAACCTCCGGATGCGCTCTTTCTTTCAATAGTTCTTGACGTCTATCATAAATCGATAGGCGCTGCTTGTTCATCACGTCATCATATTCCAGCAAGTGCTTTCGCACTTCAAAATAATGGCTCTCAACTTTGCTTTGAGAGCTTTCAATCGCTCGGCTCAGCATTTTTGCCTGAATGGGTTGATCATCTGGTAGATGCAACTTTTGCATTAGGTTGCGAATCCTCTCTCCGCCAAATACCCGCATCAAATCATCTTCCATTGAAAGGAAAAATTGGCTTGATCCTGGGTCTCCCTGTCGACCCGCACGGCCTCTGAGCTGATTATCAATTCTCCTGCTTTCGTGTCGCTCAGTCCCAATAACGTGCAGCCCACCTAATTCCTTAACTTTTTTTGCATCCTCCTCCACGGCTGGATTACCACCCAAGATAATGTCCACTCCTCTACCCGCCATGTTGGTTGCAACAGTAACTGCCCCAAACCTCCCAGCCTGAGCGATTACTGTTCCTTCTTTTTCATTATTTTTTGCGTTAAGCATTTCAAACTTAACCCCAGCTTGGTTTAAGTATCGTCCCAGCTCTTCGTTTTTATCAATCGAAACCGTTCCGATTAAGACCGGTTGTCCTTTTTCGCTCCTCTCCTTCGCCTCTTTCGCAATCGCTTTATATTTCGCCTCTAGTGATTTATAAATCAAATCTGACCTATCTTCTCTAACTAATTGCCGGTGAGTTGGCACATTTTCTACCTCCAGCTCATAGACTTTATGAAATTCTTCAGCCGAGGTCTGGGCTGTTCCCGTCATCCCCGAAAGTTTTGTGTAAAGCCGGAAATAGTTTTGGATTGAAACGCTTGCATAAGTGCGCGACTCCTCCTTTACCGCCACCCCCTCCTTAGCTTCTATTGCTTGGTGCAACCCACCAGAATATCTTCTCCCCGGCATCATCCTCCCGGTAAATTGATCAACAATCACCACCTCGCCGTTTTTTACTACATATTCCTGATCTCGGTGAAATAATCCATAGGCCTTCAAACACTCCTGTAGATAGTGGGTCAATCGCAAGTTGTCGGCAGAATACAAATCGTTAATCCCCAAAGCTTTCTCAACTTTATCGATCCCTTTCTCAGAAATACTTACCGCCTTTTGCTTCTCGTCCACCTCATAGTCTTTATCTTCTCCGGCCTCCAACCTAGAGACTACTTTTGAAAACTCCTTGTAATAATCACTCGATTTGCTGTCCGGCGCAGAGATAATTAGCGGAGTTCTTGCTTCATCAATTAATACGCTGTCCACCTCATCGATAATGGCAAAATGTCGCGCCCCCAACGCCTCTCCCTCATCGCTCCAGCGCATCTGCACTTGTTGCTCTTGCGATCGCGCCAAATTGTCTCGCAAATAATCAAAACCAAATTCATGATTGGTGCCATAAGTTAGATCTGATTGATAAGCCTCTCGACGACTAACCGGTCTTAAAAAGTCCTCTTGGATCAAAAAGCTTCCAAGCTCGTCTCGTTTTTTGTCTAGCTCCTCTATTTGCTCAGCAGTAAGTTTAAAGTCAGCATCATATTTCACCGCCCCCTCGTGGACCAAACAAGTCACCGTCATTCCTAAAAAGTCATAAATTTGGCCCATCCAAGCTGTGTCTCTCTTTGCTAAATATTCGTTAACCGTAACGGCGTGGACTCCTCGCCCTTCTAAAGCATTTAAATAAATCGCTAAAGTTGCCATCAAGGTCTTTCCTTCACCAGTTTTCATTTCCGCAATTGCCCCCTCGTGAAGGATTGCTCCTCCGACTAACTGCACATCATAATGCCTCTGCCCCAGAGTTCGCCTTGATGCCTCTCGAACAACCGCAAAAGCCCTAGCTTTAATGTCTTCTAGGGTCTTACCATCGGCCAACTGAGATCGAAAATTAGCAGTTTCCTTTTTTAAATCCTCATCTGAGAGTTTTAAAATCTGCTCTTCCAGTGAATTAACCTCTTCTACTAATTTTTTAAATTTTGGCTTCAGTTTTATCTCGGCATCTTTTGATTCAAACAATCCAAACATAAAACAACAATACTCCGATTTAGCTCGTCAATCAAATACAAATTTAATTATATAATTAATTATATAATTAATTTATTTGTCTCCTCTTTCCGTCTTATATTTATTGATTTCTCTTTGTATTTTGCCGCGAACCTTGTTTACCGCAATATAGATATCGTAGTCTCGCTCCTCTGCTCTGAGCATCTTTCCCGGAAGATCTAGGTTTGCCTCGGCGCGAAACACCTCGCCTTTTTTATGGTGCTTATTTCGTCTTCCCACCTCAACGTCAACAATCACCGAATCCCCCTCGTCGTACCGACTAATATATTTTTTTAATGATCCAATTTTGTCCTCAACATGGGCTTTAATTGGATCAGTTAGCTCCATGTTGGTAGATTTAATATTTATTTTCATGAATATATTGACGTTTATCTAAGCTGAAATTTACGTGAGCGTGCCAACTAGGGTTGGCACGCTCACAATCGCTTCTTTCCCATCGCGCGAGACTCTCCTAATTCAGGTTTGGGTTGCTAATAGATTTCTTGCTAGGTAGGTCAATGAGGATCGTCTCGTCATCGATCTGAATAACCCCTCTCACCCATCCACCTTCCTGCTTTAGCACCCACGCGACCTTGAAAAAGAAACGCAGCACTGAGGCTTGTGAACAACCTCGGCTAAGAAGCATATGGCAAAGAGCCTTTAGCTCCTTCACGACAAACACTCCTTTCGATGACTACCGCAGTCACCTCAATTTATTTTACTATAAAAATATCACCTCTCGATCCAGCTCAACCCCAAATTCTGCCTTTATCTTATTTTGCACTTTATCAACCAAAGCCTTCACATCCGCACTAGAGGCACTATCTACATTCACGATAAAATTCGGGTGCTTCTCACTAACTTGCGCCCCGCCTTCTTTTGAGCCCTTTAATCCCGCCGCATCAATCAAAACCGCCACCGGCAAAACCGGAAATGGGTCATTCTTTTTTTTCTCTAAAAATCTAGCCTGCACTTCTTCTGGTAAAGTATCCCATTTCACATTTTTAAACATGGATCCAATATTCGGATACTCTAGCGGTTGCTTTGCTTGCCGATAATCAATCTTCTCTTGAATCTTCGTTTCGATCTCTCGCTTCTCTCCCAACTCTAGATCAAATTCTATTTCCGTAATGATCTCCCTTTTTCCTGTTTGCGCTAATTTTTTAAATACACTGTCTCGATATCCAAACTTGCACTCCTCATTATTCCTCTCGAGCACCTTTGGTTCTCCCTCGTCAACGTTCACACTCACAACCTTCGCCACGTTGTCCTTCATTTCACCCCCAAAAGCTCCAGCATTCCCAAAAATGGCCCCGCCGACAGTCCCCGGCAATCCCCCGGCCCACTCTAAGCCAGAGAGCGAATTGTCGATACAAAAATTTAATAAATCTTTTATCGTCACTCCGGCACCAACCTTTAATTCGTCACCATCATTAGTAAGACTTAAAAAATTTGGCTTTATCACCAATCCTCTAAATCCATCATCACCTATCAAAACATTGGTTCCTCCACCGAGGATAAATATATCAAGATTCTTTTCTTTTGCTTCCTTAATCACCTCAATCAATTCTTCCGTTGCACCAACAGAAGCAAAATAATCGGCTTTTCCGCCGATTTTGTAATTACTTAGCTTTTTTAAGTCTACGTCTTTCTCAAACATAAATTCGATGCTCAGGGGGACATCGCCGTATAGACTCCTAGACAAATTGTGTTTAATGAGTATACGTGAAACGATGCCCCTCAAAGCACCCAATACCGCAAGATAATTATAGCATAGCCGATATAAATAAACGGTCAATCACCCCGCGGCACTTCTTAACGAGGCAATGTTTCATTTATGTTCGAACGAAACTGGCTCTTTGCCATTCGCGAGAATATAAATTAAACATTGCCTCAAGAAACAAAAAATCCCGCAAGCGGGATCTTTTGCCACAATTTGTCAGAGCTCATTCCTTAACGCAAGCGCTGAGGAATAAGTCGTAAACTCATTACTTGGGTAGTATAGCAGATTTACAGGAAAAGTCAACCCCTTTCGAGCTACTTCTTCAAAAGTTCTTGAAAAACCTTCGCCGGAATATGGATATTCCCTTGAGTCCCCCTCTCCAGAAGCTTCTTCTTTCCTTTTTGCTGCTTCTTCCAAAGTTTCATCTTTCGCGTTCGGTCTCCGCCATACAAATATCCCGTCACGTCTTTCTTCAGAGCCGCGATCGTTTCTCGCGCAATTATCCGGCCTTTTGTTTTCGCTTGAATTGCTTGCTTAAACTGAATCTTCGGCAAAAGATCTTTGAGTTTCCCCACCGTTCGCCTTGCCTCAAAATACAAGTCTTCTTTAGGTAAAATTCTAGTTAATCCAGGGATTACATTTTCCGCCACTAAGATCTCCATCTTTCCCAATTCCCCCGCCTGATATCCAACCACCTCATAACTCAAAGAGCCAAAACCGGCCGAAACTGATTTAAGCTTGTCATCAAAATCAGAAATTAAATCAGCCAAAGGTAGTTTGGCGCTAATTTTCACTCGCTCGCTTCCTAAATTAGTAGTCTCTATCTCGCTCAATCGATATAGATCGGTGAGGCCCAAAATTGCCCCTAAGTATTGAGGCTTAACCAAAATCTCAATCTTTGTCACCGGCTCCTCAACCGCAACGTAGTCATCAGGAAAATCTTTGGGGTTGTTGATAGTTAGCCAATCACCCCCCGCTCTAGTTCTCACTCGATATGCCACCGAAGGAAAGCTGGAGATGGTATTAATATCAAATTCCCGCTCAAGTCTTTCCGCTGTGATTTCAAAATGCAGTCGGCCTAAAAATCCCCCCTTAAATCCTCTCCCTAATACCTCGCTTTTGTCTGGTTCAAACACCAAAGCACTGTCTGATAGTCTCAGCTTTCCCAGCGCTTTTACAAAATCATCATAGTCGCTCGCATCTTCTGGATAAAAACTGACAAACACCACCGGTTTCACCTCCCGATATCCCGGCAAGAGCAGGTCTTCGCCTTCGCGAACATCTGAGACCGTATCTCCGATTTTAAGCATGTCCGGATCCTTAATTCCCGTTGCGATGTAGCCGATTTCTCCATTCTTTATTTCTTCAGCAGTAAAGAAGTCTGGTTTAAAATATCCCGTGTCCTTTGCCTTAAACTTTGCGCCAGTGGCCACAAAAACATAATCTCCATTAAGTTTAAAACTCCCCGAAAACACTCGCACAAAAGCAATCACTCCTCGGTGTTCATCGTACTGAGAATCAAAGATTAAAGCGCGACTAGCGGAAATTTTAAAATCTCGATCCCCTGGCGCTGGCACTTCTTGAATTAATTTTTCCAATAGCAGCTCAATCCCATCGCCAGTTTTACCAGAAGTTTTAATTATTTCATCTGGGTCAGCGTCCAATAGTTCCGCCAAATCTAAAACCGCGCTATCAACTTGATCTGGTGAGGCCACATCAACTTTGTTTACCGCTCCAATAATCTTTAGTCCAGCCCTTTTTGCATTTTCAAAGTTGGCCAAAGTTTGCGCCTGAATTCCTTGAGTGGCATCCACCAGCAACAATCCACCCTCCACTGCTTCTAGGGCGCGACTCACCTCGTAACCAAAATCACTGTGCCCCGGCGTATCAATCAAGTTTAAAATATAGCCTTTATAGTCCATCCTCACTGGCGCCATCTTAATGGTTATCCCTCGTTCTCTTTCTAAGTCCATGGAATCCAAAATCTGCGCCTGCATTTTGCGCGCCTCAACTGTTCCGGTGATTTCTAGCATTCTGTCCGCCAAAGTGCTCTTCCCTGCATCAATATGCGCGAAAATAGCAAAGTTTCTTATTTTATCCATAAACTAAACGGCCGCATTTCCGCAGCCGCTATTCTAATCTAATACAAATCCCTTAAAACCTCCACCCCCCCTACTCCATAACTCTATAGAGTTATGGAGTAGAAGATTAAAACACAAAAGACACTACAAAAAAAGTTTGAGGAATTTAACCACACTCTCCCCCTCCCTACTCAACTCGCATTTAGCGGCAACACCGTCGGAATGTTTCCATACCAAATTCGCATTTGCTAAACGTATGACGTGTGCAGAAATTGTATTTAGCTTAACGCCCAAAGCTTCTGCAACATCAACCACCGACGCCCCTTTGTGCTCATTTAAATACAACAGAATTTCAATTCGCCGATGATTGGAAAACCCTCGCACGAATCTCTGCATCCGATGATATTGATCTCTACTTTTTGCCATGAAATTATCTACCCTTACTCCATAACTCTATAGAGTTATGGAGTAAGGGTATTGTTTATTCCCTTTCGGGAGTCCCGTTCATAGAAATCCTAGTAAAAACTAGGTGGGCGGCCGCAGCATCGAGACCACGGTCTCAAGCAATTTGAGCCTGCCCGGTGAAGATGTTTGTAGAAAATCTTCTGAACGGGACTTATCTACATTATACTCCAATGCCCCAGTTGTTGTACACAACCAGGGCATTAGCGTTACGGAGAGATGGGTCTCTCCTCATTGTCCTTTTTGATAGCATCCATCAAAGCAACGAGCGCGCGATGGGTGTGAGGGCTCCTTCCTCCACTAGTACAAAACTCCACAGAGGATCTGGTTTCCAGCCCCTCTCGCCCACTCAGAATCGGTGAGTTGTCTGCAGGCTCAAAGTCCAGCACTCCCATGCGGCCCGCCAACCCAACAGATAGAATCACATCGCCATCCGGCTGCCGATAAAGCGCGATGGCAAGCTGAGGGTCCATGTCACCAATCCTAGAAACAATATCTACAAAGGGCATACCGCAGCCCTCCTTTCTTGGTCCTCTAAACCTAGGGCGAAACCGGTGGTCTGTCAAGAAAACAGCCCCGAAGGGCTGTTTTAACACTCTTATTCCTCTTCAATATGTTTTTCGTACATTGTTTTGTACTCAAACAGTTCTTTCTCTGAAAACCAAAGACCAACTTCTTTCTCTGCCTCCTCAAGATTTCCAGAAGCATGAACAATGTTTTTGGTGCCCTGATAATCCAGCCCTACATGTGCAAAGTCACCGCGGATAGTTCCGGGAACTGAAGATTTTGATTCTGTGCTACCCACAATCTTTCGAACCACCTCAACCGCATTCATACCTTCTAAAACTGCAGCGATAACTGGGCCAGCGATAATTCGTTTCTCTAGTTCCGGATAAAAATCCTTTTCTACATGAGCAAAATAGTGTTGTTTAGCAAAGTCTGGGGTAATTTTCATCATCTTCATACCGACGATTTTTAACCCCACCATCTCAAAACGCTTAACAACTTCTCCAATTAATCCTCTGACTACGCCATCTGGTTTTACTAAAACTAAAGTCCTTTCAATTTTCGGCTTACTCATAAATATTAATCTTTTTTATCTATTTTAATTTTTAATTCATCTAGTTGTTTTTCGCTCAACTCTCTCGGTGCATCCATCACGCTGGTTTTCCCCGAGGACGTTTGTGGAAATGCTTGCACCTCTCGCAAATATTTCTCTCCGGTTAATATCATTATCATTCTTTCCACTCCGTGGGCAATCCCGCCATGTGGCGGCGTGCCGGCCTTAAAGGCATCTAGCATGTGCCCATATTCATTCTTAATCTTTTCCTCATCAAATCCCATTATCTTCAGCGCCGCCTCCAACCACTCTGATTTATGCGCCCGAATGCTTCCACCTCCGGTCTCATAGCCATTGCAAACTAGATCGTATTGCGAGCTAATTATATTTTCAATATTTTTGCTGGCCATTAAATCGTCTAAGCTATCTGGCATAACGGCGGAAAATGGATTGTGAGAAAAAGTCCAACCATCTCCGTCTTTTTCGAAGAAGGGAAAGTCTGTCACCCAAGCAAAAGCCAAAACTCCATTCTTTTTATCCTCCTCTGTCCTCAAATCAAACTTATCCGCTCCATATTTTTCCATTGCCTCTTTATAGCTAATCCTAGGGAATGGTTTTTCCTTGATCGTATAGCCCATTGCCTCACAAACGGTGGTAATCATTTCTTCATCAAGCTTCATAAACTCTTCTCGATCTACAAAGCTCATTTCGATATCAACCTGAGTGTGTTCAAAGCCTCTGTCGGCTCGCAAGTCTTCGTCTCGGATACAACGCGCCAGTTGGAAATAACGCTCAAATCCAGCAGTCATCAATAGCTGCTTATACTGCTGTGGGCTTTGCGGCAAAGCGAAAAACTTTCCAGGGTGCAACCTAGAAGGAACAACGAAGTCCCTTGAGCCCTCCGCAGTTGATTGAGTCAACATTGGGGTCTCAATTTCATTAAATTCCTTTGAGAACAAAAACTCCCTCACCCGACGAACGAATTCGGAACGAAGCTTAATATTCTTCTGCAGCCGCTCTCGCTTTAAATCGATGTAGCGATACTTAGCTCTAACCTCCTCATCTATTTCGTGTCCATCAGAATGAATTGGTATCGCTGGAGTTTCGGCCTCGTTTAATATTTCTAGCTCTTCAATCCCCGCCTCCACCGATCCAGTAGCTAGATCTTCATTGCGCATATTTTCGGGTCGCTCTTTAATCTCCGCCACAACCTTAACCACCCACTCATCTCTTAGCTTCTGGGCAGTCTCATATGCAGGACTTTTAGGAGTGATAACGGCCTGAATAACTCCGGTGCGATCTCTTAGATCAATAAAAATAAGCTTGCCGTGGTCGCGTCGAGAATCGACCCAGCCAGAAAGCTCAACTTTTTCTCCCACTTTAGTGGGCGTGTCTTTAATTAGAGTTCTCATTGCTCAAAATAATATCACGCGCCCGATAAAATCTCCACACTTGGCTTAGGAAATCATATGTGTTATAAAAGGAGCGCCACACTGGTGTGGCACATTGGAGCTCAAAGTGAGCAAAAACAATTGTTGTTCGGATGGATCCCTGCCCGATATCTGTGCTTATTGCCCAGACTGCGGAACAAAGAACCCTGGCTTCGACGCAAAAGCTTTCGAAGGTACAATCGGGGATAGCTACGCCGACGCTCTCAAAGAGTGTCAGGCCGAGTCTCCCACTGTTCCGCACTGGTATCTGCGCGATATCGGAAATACCTACTGCCCCAACTGCGGTATAAGGGTCCGTCTCGACTAACGACAACCCGGCATTGCGATATACTTCAAGCAATGCTCCGCCTCGGCACCGCAATATTGTAACGCGGTGCCTTTTAATTTGACTAATGAAATAAAAAGCAATCTTAAAAGAAAGGTACTGGAGAGCGGTTGCTCGATAGCATAAAACTTTCCTTTCCACGCATCTCCTCCTCCAGGAAGTTGCCGTCTCCAGGCCTAGTGAGCCTCGGGCACTCGCCCGAGGCTCTTTTTAATATAAAAAGCGAAAACCGCAGCGCCCCTTTGGGGCGCCGCGGCTAGCAGTTCATAGAACCGCTGGAACAGAGCAAAGAAAGTTGATCCTCCGCTGCCTGGTCAACCAGGCATGCCGATCGGTATCCTGGTTCCAAATGGCCTGGAACCAATCCTTGCTCCACCCGAGCGTCGAAGCGAGATGCTGAGACTGGGCTTCCAGACTGTTGTAATCCGACAGCCGCCACTCAGCTTCCTGTCGGTCCAAAACCGACTCACCGTACAAGACATCGAAGACGGCCTGCTGAACGTCTTCGACGGCATCGCCGTGGTCGAGCAGCACCCTTGCTTGCCTTGCTACGTCCTCGATCTTAATCTTGCACACCAGATCCTCCCTTCTTGAGGTTCTAAACAGAATACCACTAAATTATCAAAAAGTCAATCTACTCTATTTAACGCTGTAGAGCATAAACTCTCCATTTTGCGCCTCAAGTTTCATCGTCCCCTTCTCATCCGTCCTCACCACCTCACTAATCGGACTTAAGTTATCCAAGGTCTCTTTGTGAGGATGCCCATAGGTGTTTGGGCCAACCATAATCACCGACAATGCCGGGCTAACCTGTGCTAAAAAATTTATATCACTAGAATACTTTGATCCTTGATGCGCCACCTTCAAAACATCAACATCTAGCACTTCATAATCTTTTATCAATCTTTTTTCCACATTCTTATCAATATCCCCCGTAAAAATTACGTTACCGGGTTGAAGGTCGAGAAGCAAAACTAGCGAGGCTAAGTTTACGTCCTCCGACAAAATCTCCCTCGCCGACGGCGACAACACTTCGATATTAGCCCCAGAAAACTGCAGGCTATCTCCCTCCGCCAAATTTAAGAATTTAATTTTTCTTCTCTCTATTTCGGTTTGCAGTTGTCCATAGGCCTCCGCTTCCCCAATTCTTCCTGAAGATAAAAATGCACCAATCTCATAATTTTTCATCAGCTCAATCAAACCGCCATAATGGTCAAAGTGCCCATGACTTAAAATCACTAAATCAATATATCTATCCGAGTCATTTAAAACCTTGTCCAACTCCTCCAATAAAACCCTCCCGTCCCTGCCGCCATCAATTAAAACCTTTTCTCCGCTCTCAAAAACAATTAAAGAGCTATCCCCTTGCCCCACATCAATAAAATAAACTGCTTCAGACACCCCCTTGTCACTCAAAGCTTGGATCCAAACTAAAACATTCAAAATTAGTAGAATGCCAAGTATTAATAGAATTAATTTCCAGTTTCGTTCCATATTAAACAAACAGGCTAGGGGCTCTTTTTTTATTGTACAAAATAAATCCAATTAACGCCCCATAAAACAAAGCTGTAAAAACCAGCGGCAAGTTGTCTAACTCCAAACCAAAAGCAAAATTCGCAAACCCCTTAATTACTCCCAGCTCATAAACTAGGAACGGTTTAGCCAAAAGGGCAAAAACCAAGGAAACATATTTGGAAGCGATTGAGGCAATGAAGATTAAAAGTCCCAAAAGCATCGTGACTGGAATAAAGGTCAAGATTAAAACATTCGTCAGCACTGACACCAAAGAAACAAAACCGAAGGTATTAATCAAAATTGGTAAGACCGCCAACTGTGCGGCAACGGTTGTAAGTAAATTATCCCGCCACGCTAAAAACCCCGGAGCCGGATTGACTGAAAAAAATCCCTCAATCGCTGGCCGCAGATACACGATTCCCAAGAGAGCGGCAAAAGAAAGCTGAAATCCAATATCAAACACCAAAATCCGAGGATTAAACAAGGTCATAATTAGCGCCGTAAACGCGATGGCATTTTTAAATGAATAGATCCTGCCACTTTGATTTGCAACCAAGATCAGCACACCCATCACCCCCGCTCTAACCACCGACGCTTCTGCTCCTGTCATTAAAACAAATAGTCCAATCGCCAAGATGCTAAAAATAAAAGCCCTCCGCCTTGCCAAAAACAAAAGTAAGAAGCTGAAGAAATACTTAGAAATTATTGTGATGTTGTATCCCGACAAAGCAATCAAATGAGTTGTCCCAGTTAGTCGTAGGTCTTCCTCAAACTCATCAGTTAACTCCGCACTTTTGCCCAAAGTTATCCCCGTCATAAAGCCCGCCTCGTCTGGGCTAAGATTTTCCCAAAAACTATCCGCCACCATATCTCGCAAAGCCAACAACCAACGCTTTAAAAAGAACCCCCCTCCCTCTCCAATTTTCTCTAATTCTGGAAAGGCCGATATCGCCAAAATGCGCTCCTTTCGATAATATTGAGACCCATCCCCCTCTGGCGCAATTAAATCGCCGTAAACGCTCAATCTATCGCCGTAGCGATAGTCTGGATACAGAGAGGCATATATTCGCACCTTTCCCGAGTACGGTTTTCCTAGGTCTAAGTCCAATCTCTGACTTTTACCGCTTATCCTCCGCCCCACTACCACCGCCGTAAAGGCACTACCTTCGTCCGGCAGCTTACCTCTATTTTGATAAAAAGATTCATCCAGCTGAAAATATCCCGCTCCCACTAATATAAAAATTGCCATCCAGGCAAAAACTTTTGCTCTAAATAAAAGTAATAATAAAACAAAAAGCCCCCCGATTAGGGAAGCTAGCCAAAAAGCTGAAGATAATGCCGAAAACAAACTGGCCAGAAACACTCCTAGCAAAAAGAATGCAATCATCCAGAAAAATTTCTGGTGAGCCAACATGTTTTCATTTTATCCCTTTATCACCCCTCCGCCAAACAACTCTTTTCTCTTCAGGTCATAAAACACCGCCGATTGGCCCGAAGCAACAAATTTCTGCGGCTGGTCAAAATCTAAAATTAATCGGTCCTTTTCTTTTCGCAAGGTAGCTCGTTCTAATTTTTGTCGATATCTTATCCTTGCGCTGACTTTTTGGGGAAATTTTAAGGAATTATCTAAAATATTTACGTCAGTTAATTCGATTGTTTTTTTATATAAACGCTCGTCCCCCTCCGGCACAATCAAAACTTTCCCAGTCTTAATATTTTTCTCCGCAACAAAATGTGGCTTTTTTAGTCCGCTTGCTCCCAAACCCCTTCTTTGTCCGATAGTAAATTGCTCCACCCCTTTGTGCTTTCCAACCACCGCTCCCGATTCGGAAATTATCTCTCCCTCGCGCATCTCTATAAATTTTCCTAAAAATTCCGGCAGCTTAATCTCCCCCAAAAAGCAAACTCCTTGAGAATCTTTCTTGTCTGCATTTTCTAAATTAAATTTTTGGGCGATTTTCCTGACCTCGCTCTTCTCTAGTTCGCCAACCGGAAAGATAGTTCTATCCAGCTCTTTCTTAGAAAGCATCCAAAGGAAGTAAGACTGGTCTTTATTTTTATCCACGCCCGAAAATAATTTTCCCGCTTTGGTTCTAGCATAGTGTCCCGTTGCGACAAAGTCAGCCCCAAGTTGCATGGCCTTCTTAAAAAAAAGGCCAAACTTAATCTCGTGATTGCACATTACATCAGGGTTTGGTGTAATCCCCCGTTTATAGCCCGACACCATATATTCCACCACCTTAGCTTTGTATTCTTTCTCAAAATCAAAAACATAAAAAGGAATTTTTAAAATCTCTGCCGCTCTTCTAGCATCTTCGGCATCTTGATCAGCACAACCATCAATATTCCAACACTTCAAATGCACCCCCACAACCTTAAAACCCCTCTCAATAAGCAAAGCGGCGGCAACCGAAGAGTCTACCCCTCCGGAAAGACCAACAAAAACTGTTTTATTTTTCATATTTAAATATTTTCTCCAAGGCAGTCACATCTTCTGGATAAGAAACTGGCTTCCAAAAATCCGTAATTTCATATCGAACTGGATACTCCTTGGCCAAACCCGTGACCTGGTCCGGTAAGTAGTGTTCTCCATTTTCCCTTTTTTTAGATCCATATTTAAAAATTCTTGAATCTAACACCATTACCGAAGTAGAAATTAGGTTACTTTTTGGCTTTTCCGGCTTCTCCTCTATGCCCAACAATATCCTGTTCTCTTCATCCACTTGAGCAACGCCAAAACTTCTTGGATCCTTGTGGGTCGCTAAGAGAATCGCGAGCTCATTTTTTATAAGCTTTTCCAGCGCCGCTTTACTTTGGAAGTCGTCTCCCGGCAATAGTAGAAACTTTTCCTCTCCCAAAACATCTCTACATAATGACAATGCATGCGCTGTCCCGGTTGGACTTTGCTGGATTACATAATGGATTTTCCGTCCACCAAACTCTTTCCCAAAACGCTCAAAAAGCAATGGTTTAAACCTTGGGCTGACAACCACAACAATCTCCCCGATTTCTTGAGGGATAAAATCTAAAATATGCTCTAGGATGGGCCGCCCAGCGACCTCCACCAGCATCTTGGGCTTATTTTTAGTTAAGGGCATAAGACGAGTGCCATTCCCGCCACCCAATATTACTGCTTTCATTACTCTTGCAGAATATCAAAAAATTCAGTACTGTAAAGCGCGTCTCAATCGAAAGGAGAACTTTTGGAGAAGATCGAAATACAGTCGCTTGAACGAATCATGCTTCGCCGGGGACCCGAATGGACGAGCTCAGAGATCAATCAGCTCTTACCTCATCTCTCCAATAATCACCCAATTATAAGCACGAAGGTGCTCCTCGAGATATTCAACAATCCCTGGTGCAGCCTCGTCCTCCTTGAGGACGTCACCCAGGATCGCCTTGCTGGCATGGGCTTGGTGTTTTACCAGCCTCGGCCCGAAGGATATCTAGCCGAAATCCACAGCGTCGTTGTCCACCCAGATTACCGCGGGCAGGGCCTAGCATCTGTGTTGGTCGAAGCCCTTATCAAGCAGGTCCAGTATTGGGCTCAGCAGAAAAACGAGCCTATACCCATCCTCTTGAGTGCAAACGACCAGAGAGAAAAGGCAATCCGCCTCTACTTGAAGCATGGATTCGAGCGCATCTCCAAGTCCTCTCGAGCAGGAGGAACCAACTTCTTTCGCCTCGAGGTCACGGTCTATTGACCAGCCCAGAGCCCGCCCCGCGCGGGCTCTAACCTTGCCTAAACTCTCAAAACCCCTTAAACTCTTGAAATATGTCATTAAGCTACAACGAACTAAAACCGGGAATCGTCTTTATTTACGAGGGCCAACCCCACCAAGTTGTGAATGCCGCTTTTTTACGCAAACAGCAAAGAAAGCCAGTGATGCAGCTTGATTTTAAAAACCTACTTAATGGAAAGGTGCTTCAAAGAAACTTCCACATGAATGAAAGCTTTGAAGAAGCCGATATGGAAGTTGAAAACGCCAAATATCTCTACAACAATCGCGGGGAATTTTGGTTTTGCGATCCAGCCAACCCCAGCAATCGATTTTCTATACCTGAAAATATTGCTGGCGCTCAAGCCAACTTTATCAAAGCCAACACTGAGGTTCAGGCCCAAAAGTTTGAGGGAAAGATAATCTCCATCAATTGGCCAATTAAAGCAGAATTAGTGGTTAAAGAGACCCCACCCGGAGAAAAGGGAGATACCGCCACTGGAGGCACGAAAAAAGCAGTCTTAGAAACCGGAGCCACTATCAATGTTCCCCTATTCGTAAACAACGGAGACATTATTCAGGTCAACACTCAAGACGGCGCTTACTCAAGCCGAATAGAAAAATCAAAAGAGGGCTTCTAGCCCTCCTTTTTTTCAGTACTATTTTTTATCTCCTGTTTTAGCTTTTCTATTTTTTCTTGATCGATCGGCTTCTCCCTCTTTGTTTTTTCATCCTTATTTAAATTCGTTAAGGAAATCGGCCCCGACCGACTTCGACGACGATTTTTATTCCTACCTTCCTCTCGGCGCACCCCGCCCCTTGGCTCAAACTCAATGCCAAGATTTGATAACCCAGTCTTTGCTCGGTCTAACTTATCCGGTGCTGGCCGTTTCAATATTTTAACCGGCTCAATCTCCCCTTTGTCTAGCATTTCATAGTGGACCGAACAATACACCGGTCGGTTTGGGTCTGGTTTAAATCTTAGTTTTGCCACTCGCGTGCATCCGGGCACTGAACATTCCGCCTTAACTATCCCATCTTCAGAATCAACCATTGGCTTCCCTGCTCTTACCGGTGCACTCACGGTGGTTCCGTTAGTTCCTGGTAGGCTTCGGCTCCAAGACTGGATTTGATCCTCAACCACCTCTCGAGGATTTCCATAACGTTCTCGCGCCCCTTGTATAATTTCCTCCTCACCCACAGCCAGTCTGGGTGGGAGAAACGGAGGAAGCGTGCTCGCCGAAAAAGGTCTTCGGCTAATCCCATCCACCATCAACTTAACGTAAATTTGGTAATTCGGTAAATTAACAATGTCTTGAACTCCAAACTCAGGAGTAAACTCACTCTCCAGCGCCTCCGCATCTGCCGCCCCAACTCTAAAAACAATCATCGTCCCCGTGTTTCCAAACACTGCGTCCCGGACCTTCGTCGACATATCAGTTATCAATTGTCCAATATATTGGTGTGCAATAGTTAAATTTAATCTATATTTTCTAGCTTCCGACAAGACTCCCGCAAACGAATCCGTAGCAAAGTTTTGAAACTCATCGACATATAGATAAAAGTCTTTTCTTTCGTCTTCTGGGATTCTAACCCGTTCCATCGCCGCCAATTGGATCTTGGTAATCAACATTGCGCCTAAAAGAGCGGAGTTGTCTTCTCCAATTCTTCCCTTCGATACGTTTACTAAAAATATCTTGTTGCTATTCATCATTTCAAAAATATCAATCGTACTTTTTGGCTGACCAACTACGTTTCTAATTAAAGCGGTGGATAAGAATTGTCCAACTTTGTTTTGGATAGGTGCGATGGCTTCGTTTCTAAACTTATCTTGCCACTCTTCATACTCATTCATCCAAAATGAGCGCACCACCGGGTCTTGAATAGTGTCAACAATCTTTTGCCTATATGCCTTGTCTACTAAAATCCGAGTAATTCCCAACAAGGTTGCATTTGGCGTGTCTAAAAGCGCCAAAACTGCATTACTTAAAATGTATTCCATCCTAGCCGACCAAACGTTTGCCCAGATTTTGGTAAAGATGGCCATCAAACCTGAAGCAACTAAGTGTTTGTGTTTCGGGTCTTTCACCTCCAATGGATTAAAACCAATGTGATATTCCGTGTCAGCGGGGTTAAAATAGACAACGTCATTCGCCCGTTCGCGAGGAATCATTTTCATCAAAGTCTCTACTAACTCTCCGTGCGGATCCACTACCGCCACACCCTCTCCGTTGCGAATATCCTGAGCAATCAAATTTTGCAACAAAACCGATTTACCAGTACCCGTCTTTCCGATTACATACATGTGCTGGCGACGATCTTTTCTCTTTATACCAAAAAGCCGACTCTCATTTCTAAAATTAGTTCGCGCAAAATAGACTACGTCTTTCTTTCTTGGTCCCTCAATTGGCTGCTGATCCATATCTGTCATTATACCAGTTAGTTTATTTAGCTGTTTCCTCCTTCATCCCTATTTGCATCACCGGAGACTCTGGGCTGATTGAATAATGCCCCCTCGCAGCATCGATGATCTCCCTCCTAAATGACTTATGCCTAGGAGAAAGCACCTTTAAAACCTCAGCAGAAAATGGATCGTGGGGCTCTCCGTCAATCAGCATTTTAATATAAAATTGTCTTCGACCAAGGTTGATAATATTTTTCGCTTTAAAGATCGGCGCCAACTCTGATTCAATCTTTGTTGCGTCATCACCCCCCAAACGAAACACCACCAAAGTCCCAATATTTGCTAAAACGGAGTTTTGAAAATGGCTAACCACCTGCCCTAAGTACTGATGGGAAATCGTTAGAGGGATATGATATTTCTTCCCCTCAAAGAGTAAATTTTCAAACGTTTCCGTAACTAAGTGATGAAATTCATCAATATACAAATAAAAATCTTCTCGCTCTCGATCAGCTAGCCGCATTCTTGTCATCCCCGCCTGCTTAATCTTGAGAAGCAATAAACTTGCTAAAAAGCTAGAGTTTTCTTTTCCTAGCTTCCCCCTCGCCAAGTTAATCAAAATTATTTTCTTCTCCTCTATCGATTTTTCAACACTAAACTTGTGCTCCGGAGATGAAAAGGTCTTCCCTAATAATGGATCAAATAGAAATTGGCTCAGCTTATTAACCAAGGGAGTTATCACTTCTCTTTGCATTTTAGATTGAGAGGCAAGGTGAGCGTACTCACTCAGCCAAAATCTTTTCACCATCTCATCGCTGCTGTATTTTGCCACCTCCTCTCGATATTGAGGATTATTAAAAATCTCAGCCAAGCCCCGAACAGTTGCTTTTGGATATTGGTTTAGCGCTAAAACTGCAAAACGGAAAACGTGTTCCATGCCAGCGCTCCATTGAGAGCCAAATTGTGCCTGCATTATTTCTATTAATCCCTGCGCCATCTGATATCGAAAATCTTCATGCACGTTCGCAAACGGATTAAAAGCAATCGGTGCTTCCTTGTCATTAGGATCAAATATTATAACGTCTTTTATCCTATCCTCGGGGATAAAATGCAGAAGATCATCAATCATTTCCCCGTGCGGATCCATCAGACAAACCCCGCTTCCTCGCATGATGTCCTGCCTAATCATCAGCTCCATCAACTTACTTTTCCCCACCCCGCTCTTACCGATAATATACATATTTGACCGGCGATCATTTTTTTTGATCCCAAAAACAAACTTCTTTTCATCCAGAGCTGAGGCATAGTTGGTGCGGCCAAAAAAAGAAACCTGCCGCTCATCGGCTTGGCCAAGAATTGGCAACTCCGCTGGCGGCGGAGCCGTTTTTACCGTTTGTAGACGGAATTCATCTTGTGGTTGCTCGTTGTTTGTCATAACACTAAATCACTCCAACCTCCCGAAGGAAATCTCGATATGCAGTTAGGGCATCTTGGGTGTCTTTTTTGCTCACCCCAAATCCAGGAGTGTGAGCAATGTCATTTCTTAACCGGTGCGCCTTCCAAACTTGCTCCACCGCGGAAACTTCCTGCTCGATTATCTGGCTCAATCTGTCTGCCATCGTATCTCCTTCATATCCATACTTCTTCAAAAATAAATCCACCACCGCATCTCCCTCTAAAATAGCTGATTTCCAAGACTCCTGTGTCCCTCCTTGCGCTCGTTCAACTACCTTAAACCAAATTTTCCTGATTTGCTTGTCCACCGAGAACTTCTTTCCGTTAGCCAAGGACTCCATTGGGGTATCAAATAGTTTTGGAGCTCTGTGATACTTTCTAGCCTTTATCCAAACAAGAACCAAGCCAATAATCAGTAGTACGTCAAAGAAGATAAACATTGGCCAAAAGAAATCAAACCAAATATGAGCCAACCAGCCCACCGCTCCTCCGGCATCAACTTGTCCACCAGGAAGGTAGCCTAAAAGTGCTTGTCCGCCACCACTGGGAAGGAAGGTGTAGATTAAAAATAAAATCAAAGCTAGAGCAATCAAGAAGAACGCACTAAAGTGCGACTGCCCGTCTCCTTCTTTTTTCTTATCGTCTGCCATTTTAATTTTATTTGTTAGTTTTCCCCTTCTTGGCCAACCCTAGTGAATTCTTCGATTTCTTTTTCTTCCGCAAATATCGGTGCTCCAGCTGGGGCAGCCCCCTTCCTGCTTTCGACCCTCTTTGTATGTGGCGCTGTTAATACCGCCTGAGTTGGTGGGTGGAATATCGTTGCCAGTCCTTCGGTGCTTAGCTCAATAGCTTGCAAATTTTTATTTGAATTGATTGGGTGCGCTCCCAAAACGTCTGGAAGATCGTCAATTGCGCCGCAATTTCTAAAACGGAAATTTAACCAAGTCCTTTGCCCCCTCAACTTAGTCCTAAGGTCGGGGAAAATGTGAGGCCAGTGCCAAACATCGCCATACGGACCAGCTGGCCAGTTTAGCGCAAAAGAGTTTCGATCTGCCGCCGCATATTGATTGAAAGCGCTTATTACCCCCCTCCTTGGGAATCCCCCAGAGAAAATCGCTTTCGGGGCAACATAGGCAAACCGCACCGCTGTATTAAATGCTGGTTTTGAAAGGTTGCGCTCCAACGCTGACAGTGATCGGTTTTCTTCATCCGTTCTAAATCCGGGGAAAGTCGTTGCCCCCGGTTCTGGGTCTTTTCTCAGCTCCTTCACCAAGGATTCATATTTCTTTTTCCTTTTTTTCGCATCTAAGGGAACTCCATGAATATGAATTGCCAAAAATTCCCCATCCTTCAGCTTTCCTAAAACTTCCAAAAATACCGATATTGGGTCGCCAGAAGTCTCTTCTTCTCCTCCAGAAAAATCCACGTAAGACTTAATCGGATATGCTCCTTCGCGGTTTAATTTTAAGTCCATACTAAACGCCTCCTTCCCTTGCATCCTTAATTCTTTTACCGTCTCCGGCAATTGTTTCATATAGTCTTCTACTTCGTGCACCTCTACATCCGGATAAAAAGAAAAAAAGGCAGTTTCGACAACTTGTCTGTGGGTGGACAAAATTCGAACATAAAAATGCACCTCACCTCCAAAGCTGACCATTTCAAAAGAAATTGGCAAAGTCTTCTGCCCTATCCAGTATTTCTTAATTAGGTCTGTTGGATCATCATTGACGGTGTGTAAAACCTGCAGCACTTGGTCCATTGCCTTAGCGCTTTGTTTAATTTCTCGAGGAATCTGCAATTCTAAAATAGTCCAAGACTGTTTTTCCTCATATTCACTCTGTCGCCAAGCCAATAAATAAACAATGAAGCTCCTGTAAAGAACAACCAAAAGAACTATTGGCCAGATAGCGTTTAAGAGCAGTAGCGCAATCTCCGTAATCATAGTTCTAATTATATCAGAAGAGCCAAAAATAAGCCCCGATTTGCTCGGGGCTTATTTTTATATAACTAATTCGTACTTTCCGTCCTTTCGACGCTTAAAGTATTTTTTGTTTTGAAGATTAAACAGGATTGTGTTCTCTTTGAAGATTCGATTCTTTAGCACCTTCTCAATTATCTGCTTTGCGTTTAAAGATCCTTCCTTTTTAAGGATATGCATCAACACCTCGCGGATTGTGCCAGCTGGCATATCGTCCAGTTCTCTTAAGGTATACATACCTCGGCCAACCAAGATAAATCGTTTGTCTTTAATTAATTCGTTGTGAATGGTCTGGGTATTGGTTTTCTTTCCTGCTCTTGTCTTTCGTATCTCTTCGGCGATCTTAGAAAAGTGCAGTGGCTTTCCAGCTTTTTTTAGAATCAGATAGATCCAGTCTCTAGCCACCTTTGGTCGAACCTCTTTCCACTCCGCTAGACCGAAATCACCATAAATGTTTTCGCTAAATTTCTTTGAAATCTTTAGGTAGTGTTTAGCCACTTCCTTTTCAAGTTTGTGCAATTCTCTTATTTCGTCAAAGAAATCATCAAACTTCTCCCCTTCGAGGACCTCGTTCTTTTTACTTTTCATTGACTTCATCAAGTCCTCTAAGAATTTAATGGCCTTTTCTTGGTGTTGTTCGCTCATGTGCCAGTGGGAATGAAAAGCCTCGTCTTCTCTGTGATATAAGACCGCCTTTGAAACCTCTAAGAGAAATTTAACTTGTTGAGCAAATCCAGAGACTAGGTCAGCTCCAGTTGCGAATCCATTGATTTCGTCCAAGAGATGCTCCTCCTTCTTTACCCCTCCGGTTTTCTTTAAGGTATTTAAAACTGCCTCAGTTAAAGCATTAAGGTGCCCTTCTGTAGCTCGATCCCTTACGTGATTAAGGGCCGCCGCTTCAATCTGTCGGACTCTCTCTCGAGTGATAGAAAATATTTTTCCTAATTCAGCTAAAGTGAGCTCCTCACCATTATCTAGACCATAACGCTTGGTCAAAACTTTTTCCTGCCTTTGGTCGAGACCTTTGAAAAGCTCTTCTATGATTTGTCGAGTTTTTAAACTCTTAGTTTTTGTTGCCATATTTTATTAAGAAATTAGTCAAATTAGACATATTTTAGACATGGAAATAAGATATCAACTTTCCCGGATAAAGTCAAGGGGATCTGTAGATTTTGTCTGGGGCGGCCCGTTGGGCCACCCCAGCGCTCAGAGAACTTGTAACGCCACCCAGCCGTCACTGTCGATGTTGGGAGGGACGACGAGGCGGCTCCGCACCCGTTGCTTCACAAGAGCAGGAACGCTCTCCCAGTCTGCGAAATAGAGCATCCTCTGCTCTTGGGGCTTGAAACCCGCTGCCTCGCACCGAAGCAATACCTTCCCGATGCTCGCCTCCTTTTCGACAGGCACCCTAGAGGATAGCCAATACAGGGTAGTGGAGGGCAAATACAAACCGTCGTCGCCCTCGTATAGGGCGGAAATTTCAACGTAGCCCTCCGACCCGGCTGGCATTGTCGCTACCAGCCCCTCATAGGGCTGGAAGGTCATCTTGCCGACAGGCGGAACAGGGATCCGCTGGATCTCGGTCGAGCTGTTTTCTTCCAGAAACTTGGGCCCAACCAAGAAAAGTGTTAAGACGACCACTACGATCGCCACTCCGGCCAGGACGCACTCTCGCATGCAATCTCCTCAAGCTCAAAGAACTCTGTGTTTCCACAGAGTCCCACATTTACCATAATAAGTCAAGCTATTCCCTACTTTTTCTTTGATTGCAATAGGGTTAGAAGCGGACTAGCCACAAAGATTGAGGAGTAGGTTCCCAAAATCGTTCCTATAAGAATGACCAAGATGAAATAGTTGAGAGTTGGCACACCAAGAACAAAGATAGCCGCCAAAACCACCAGCAAGGTTAAGGAGGTGTTAATGGAGCGAGCCATAGTCTCGTTAATGCTATCGTTAACAATTTTTGAAAAACTTTCTTTTCTCGATGATCGGATTCTGAGGTTTTCCCTAATTCGGTCAAATACCACAATCGTATCGTGAACCGAAAATCCAGTTACCATTAGAGTCGCAACAATAAAATTGGTATCAATCTCCACACCGGCAAATACTCCCAAAACAGCAAAAATGCCCAGTGGAATTAATGCATCGTGAAATAGGGCTACTAAAGTAGCGATGCTGTATTTCCAAGACTTTACCGGATAGCTCACCTTTCTAAAGGCATAAGCAACGTAAAGCACAATAGCAAATAAGTTAATAAGAACTGCCCAACCAGCTTTTTTTACCAACTCGCCTCCAACCACACCGCTAATCGACTGGAAGGATCTTTCTTCAATTGGCCCAAGCCTGTCGTCGAGCTTTTGAGACAAGTCTTGGTGCATCTCCTCATTGATTTCCTTCAAATGCACATTGTAGCTCCCGTCCACATCGTTGCGAATAACCACCGCCTCTGGAGACTCCAGATCAGTGTGAAAAACTTCTCGAACTGACTCGATGCTGGCCGTCTCCGGAAATTGGATTTGCCACAAAGTTCCTCCGGTAAAATCTATACCCAGGTTTAGTCCGTATGTTATCAAGGCAACAACGCTAGCTAAGACTAAGATGGCTGCGATACCAAGATATACAAACTTGTATTTAATAATTGGAATCATATTATGCTCGTTTTCGATAAAATACGGTTAATAAACTGCGGGTAATTGTAATCGCGGTAAACATACTCACCAAAACTCCCAATAGCAGAGAAAGGGCAAACCCCCTGATAAAGCTTGATGTTAGGTTGTAGAGTACCAAAGAGGTAATAATCGTTGTAATGTTAGAGTCTCGGATAGATGGCCAAGCCCGCTTAAATCCTTCCGATATCGCAACCGATTGAGGGCTCCCAGACTTAATCTCCTCTTTAGTTCTCTCGAAAATAAGAATATTGGCATCAATCGCCATTCCAATAGACAAAACGATTCCAGCAATTCCGGCTAAGGTTAAGGTGAAAAATAGTTTAAACAATCCCAAAAGTAAAACTATGTAAATTATCAAAGCAATCGAAGCGAAGATTCCTAACTTTCGGTAATAAATCAGCATAAACAAGATAACTAGCAAAGCTCCAATCAATCCAGCCCAGATGATGCTTTGTAAGCTATCGGCTCCAAGAGAGGCCCCAACTGTTTGCTGACTGATTAAAGTTATTGGCGCTGGTAACGCACCGGCGTTTAACTGCTCCACTAAAGTACGTGCTTCATTGATTGACCCCAAGCCAGTCACCTGAGCCTGTCCGCCCGAGATAGTTTGTTGGACAGTGGGCGAATTAACCAATCGATCGTCTAAAATAATCGCTAGCGGCTTTCCAACATTTCTAGAAGTAATCTCTTCAAAAAGGGCCGCTCCCTCATCATTAAATTGCAAATAAACCAAAGGCTGGCCGCTTATGTTATCAAACCCAAGTTGCGCACTCTCCACATATCTTCCAGTTAGCTTAGTATCTTTAAATTTTTGTTGAAGAGCGTCTGCAATACTAGCTTGCAAGTCCACCTTCCCGTTTTCGTCTACCGTAGCCTCTTGTGTCGGTAGCTCATCTGAGACTTCCGCAAACACCAAATTTGGGGTTTGTCCGATCCTTTGAATCGCTGCTGAGATATCTTTAATACCCGCCAGCTCAACAATGATACGCTTTGAATCTCCCGCTTCCGCGGTTAAAACCTGAGGCTCACTTACCCCAAAGGCGTTTACTCTTCCTTCAACGACATCTCTAAGTCCGCTCAAAACATAAGCCTGATCAGCGGAGTCCACATCCGACATATCCACCTCATAGACAAGGTGCGCTCCTCCAACTAAGTCTAGTCCAAGATGCCAAGGCCTTAGATTGTCTGATACTCCATTGCCTGGATAAATAAAAAACCCGCCCAGAATGCTTATCAGCAAAACGACGATTATTAGTGAGAGACTTTTTCTCTGCGTCTTATCCATATATATACAACTTCCAAATCTTACAAAAAATCAAAAATTAATGCAATGGTACCAACTTCAGCTTTGAGCTGTTAGCTTTTAGTTTGAATTTTAGAATTTAGACTTTGCTTTGAGCTTGTCGAACTGCGTTTACACTGAGCGAGTGAAACGAGTCGAAGTGCCCCCCCCCACAAGGCCCGCCTTCACTCTACAAGCTACGGACGGGTAAAAATCGAAGCTAGAGTAATCGCTTCGCTTATGCAGCACAAAACAAAAACACTCCACAGTCGCGTATTTATTTTGTGCCCCCACATGGAATCGAACCATGATCAGCGGCTTAAAAGGCCGTTGCTTTACCACTAAGCTATGGGGGCTTGTACTGTTCTAGGATAAAAGATTATGAATAAACTTTCTACCCTGCGCAGATTTTAATTGCTTTTCTCGTCGCCTCGCCGACCGCCTATCACCATATTCCTCTTTGTATATCAGTCTCCAAAATCCGTCATTTTTGGCAGTAAACGATGTAGCCTTACTTGGTAAATCTCCATTATGTCTAGCCAATCTTTTATCTAGATCAGACGTATGTCCTACATAGATTTTCCTCCTAGATTGATTGCGTAAAACGTAAACGTAGATCATCAGCTTAAAAGTCCACCAGCTGGCGGATTTACCACTAAGCTATGGGGGCGTCTGCAATGGCAACAGTATAATGATTTTACCCAAATTTGACAACTCCGCCAACTTCTAGCGCTTGCAAATAAATGCTCCATACCCGTATGGAGCATTTATTTACCCATTCTATCTACCCTAGAGGGCAGGTCAATTTATCTCCCCCTCTAGATCTTTTAAGATTTTTTTGGCTTTTCGGCTAAGCTTTTTCGGAGTTCGAGGCTGTAGGCGCACATACAAATCCCCTCTGCCAAATCTTCCCAGTCTTGGCATTCCCCTCCCGGGTATTTTCAGTGGCTGGGACAGATCGGCTCCCATCGGAATCTCCACCTCCACCTTCTCTCCAGATATTGTCTCAATAGTTAGCTTCTTGCCCAAGAGCGCATCCAATAAATTCAGCTCCTTTCGATAAATTAGGTCTGCCCCTCTACGAACAAATTTTTCATGAGGTAATACTTGGACTTGCACATAAAGATCGCCCGACGGCTTATCTTTAAGCCTCTCTCCCGCACCTGCAATCTTGATTAAATGCCCAGGCTCTACTCCAGCCGGTATCTCAATGCTTGCTTCTCCAGCATCACCAGTATAGGTTTTGTATTGGATTTTCTTAGTTGTGCCATCAAAAGCCTCTTCCAAGCTGACTTGCACCACCACCTGCAGATCGGCGCCTTTGGCTCTAGCTCTAAATCCCCGCCCACCAAAAAATGTCTCTAAAATGTCGCCGATGTCTCCAAAATTGCCAAAATCAAATCCCTCAAATCCATTAAATCCTTGGTTAAAATTAAATCCCCCGGGTCCATTCTGCCCGGGCTGGCCATCAAAAACTCGGCCGAACTTATCGTATTGGCTTCTTTTTTCTTTGTTGGATAAAACTTGGTACGCCTCGTTTAGCTCTTTAAACTTCTTTGTATCCCCTCCTCCTTTATCGGGGTGGTGTTGATGAGCTAGCTTTCGATAGGCCTTCTTAATCTCTTCCTCCGAAGCATTTTTTTCCAACCCTAAAATCTTATAATAATCTGCCATAATATTTTTTTAGTCTACTTAATCGTCAGCTCTTCCTTTTCTGCCATCACTCTTTCAATGTAGACTACTCCCATTGCCGCCAAAATTCTATATATTAGCCAACTTAGCGGGCTCAAAATTAAAATCCTTGCAATGGTTAAGAAAAACATTAAAGCCCAATATACAACCAAAACCATCACCACCATAAACCCTAAAAATCCTAGCTGGTTGTTGGTTCCCGGTTTGGGCAATTTTTCGCTACTCAAGCGATAAAAATATTCACTAGCGCTCTCATCGGCGCGCACCGGTAGCTTAGTCACTTCAACAACCTGATTTCTAAGTTCTCTACCAGCTCCAACATAGGCCTCTTCTAATCCTCCCTCGCTAGCTAAATGCTGAAATTGCTCCGTGCCACTAAATTGTCGATTAATCTGCTCCTTCGCTACCTCGGTAAAGAAATCATTGGCCTGTAGGTTTAGATCAATTGGTCCTAAAAAAGGTTCCAGAGTTGGCTTATTTATCTCAACAAAGAAATCAAAAGCTGGTCGAGAAATCCCGTTGCTCACATAAATCCCCAATAGGAAGAGGGCAAAGAATATTGCCGTTGCTCTTGTCGAGAAAATTAATACCTTCCTAATAAAGTCCTGAATTCTAACCTTCACTCGATCATTTAAATCACGGTGCGCTTCCCGGTGGCCAAACAACACAGTGGCCAATAAAGCCACTAACGCAAATACCGTCCACGGATGAAAGAACTTAAACAAGAAAATCGATAACCCAAAGGCCTCTACCACCGAAGCCCATAGAAATGTTTGAGTAGAGCAGACAAAGAGATTTTGGAAGACTAAGATCAAAGCCAAGATCGCCGCGCCAATACAAAGCCAAAAAGCACTTGTTAGAGTCGGCAACACTAAAAATTCTCGCATCAGGAAGCCCAGCAGCAGGGATGCAAAAAAACCTAGTCCAGCAAACAGTATTAGATATTTTCGAGAATAGTTAAAACTCACTCTTTTAGATAGCGACTCAGGAAATACTTCCAAATTATTTAGATCCTTCTTCAGCATTCGGCTCTTCTTTATTTTCTGCCTCGCCGTCAGACTCAGCTGAATCTGCTGGCTTTGCCTCTTGGGCTTGATTCATTGCTTGCCCAATCTTTTGCATTACACCAGAAAGCGCCTCGCTCTTCTTCTTTATCTCCTCTAAATCAGAACCCTCTTTAACCTCTTTGAGATCTTTTATCGCTGACTCAACTTCTGACTTTATTTCAGAGGAAATTTTGTCTCCAGCATCCTTAATGGCCTTGTCTGCAGTATACACCAAAGTGTCCGCAGTGTTTTTAACGTCCACCAGCTCTCGGCGTTTTTTGTCTTCTTCGGCGTGCGCCTGTGCATCTTGTTTTAATTTCTCAATTTCGTCCTTCGACAAACTAGTTGAAGCCTCGATTTTAATCGACTGCTCCTTTCCACTTGCTTTGTCTTTTGCTGACACATTCAAGATGCCGTTTGCGTCTACATCAAATTTTACCTCCACTTGTGGAGTGCCTCTTGGGGCGGGCGGAATCCCGTCCAAAATAAATCTTCCCAGAGTCTTGTTATCGGACGCCATCTCTCTTTCTCCTTGCAAGATGTGTATTTCCACTTGAGTTTGATTGTCCGCCGCAGTAGAGAAAATCTGGCTCTTCTCAGTCGGTATGGTTGTATTTTTCTCAATCAACTTAGTCGAAACTCCTCCCAAGGTCTCAATTCCCAAAGACAAAGGGATAACGTCTAAGAGTAGTACGTCCTTAACATCTCCTTGCAAAATTCCAGCCTGCACCGCCGCTCCCAAGGCAACTACTTCATCCGGGTTAATCCCCCGGTGTGGTTCTTTGCCAAAATATTCTTTTACTGCATTTAAGATTGCCGGCATCCTAGTTTGCCCTCCCACCATCACAATCTCCTCCATGTCTTCTTTCTTAAAGCCAGCGTCTTTAATAACCCCAGCGGTAATCTCGATTGATTTTTTAATGTCAGCAGCAACCAGCTCCTCCAACT
Source organism: Candidatus Harrisonbacteria bacterium CG10_big_fil_rev_8_21_14_0_10_44_23 (assembly GCA_002773475.1). Classification (GTDB taxonomy): domain Bacteria; phylum Patescibacteriota; class Minisyncoccia; order UBA6257; family 1-14-0-10-44-23; genus 1-14-0-10-44-23. Next base: position 11,287 of record PFBB01000023.1, on the reverse strand, counting down.
TCCCTCGAGTCAATTTCATCAAGAAGTGTTTTGGTCCAGAGGCATCTGAGCTAATGTAGGGCAAGTTAATTTCGGTTTCCGTCGAAGTTGAAAGTTCGTGCTTTGCCCTCTCCGCACCCTCCTTCAATCTTTGTAGCGCTAAAAAGTCTCCAGAAATATCAATTCCTTCTTGCTTTTTATATTCTGAAACCAAGTAGTCTTGGATTTTTTGGTCAAAGTCATCCCCACCCAAGTGAGTGTCTCCACCTGTCGCTTTTACTTCAACCACATCATCGGCAACTTCCAAAACTGACACGTCAAAAGTCCCCCCTCCAAAATCGTAAACAACGATTTTTTCATTTTTCTTTTTATTAAACCCATACGCCAAAGCGGCAGCCGTTGGCTCGTTGATAATGCGGCGAACTTTCAAGCCAGCAATCTCTCCTGCATTTTTTGTTGCCTGCCTCTGACTGTCATCAAAATAAGCCGGTACTGTGATCACCGCCTCCTCTACTTTTTCTCCTAATTTTGATTCAGCATCGGTCTTAATCTTTGCCAAAACCATCGCCGAAATCGCTTCTGGGGTTTGCCAAGATTCTCCCATCTTAATTTCTACACCTCCATTGCTTGCCTCGCGGACATCAAATGGCAACCATTTCTTGTCTTTTTGCACCTCTTCATCGGAAAACTTTCGCCCAATCAATCTTTTTACCGAAAAAATTGTGTTGGCTGGATTAGTAACTGCTTGTCGCTTTGCTAAAAGCCCAGCAATTCTCTCCCCCGCTTTTGAAACCGCCACAATTGATGGGGTAGTCCTATTGCCTTCTGTATTTTCCAAAATTCTTGGCTCCCCAGTATCGGTTATTGCCACCGCTGAGTTTGTAGTTCCTAGATCAATTCCAATTATTTTTGCCATAGTAATTTAAAAATTTAATTTTAAATATATAATTTATTTTCCTACCTTTACCTTCGTTGCCTTTATTATTTTCCCGTTTAGCCTATAACCCACTGAAGTGATTTCTATAATCTTTCCCGAATCACTATCTTCTCCGGCCACTTCCTCAATCGCCTCGTGTATCTCTGGGTTAAATTCGTCTCCAACCTTTGTTTCAATTATCTCTAGCCCCCTCCTTCTTAAAACGTCCACCAACTGACTTTTAATCATCTCCATTCCCTGTCTATCCGCCTCTTCCTTCGCCGACTGAATCGCAATTGCAAAACTATCTAAAACAATCAGCATTTCCATTATTAAATCTTCAAGAGCAAATTTTCTGACTTTGTCGAAACGCTCCGCCTCCTCGTTCCGGTAATTAATTAAATCGGCCTTCGCTCTCTGCCAACCAGCCAAGTATTCATCCTTCTCGGCGCGGACGGACCCAAGTAAATCCTCTGCGGGTTTATTCTTTTTTTCTTTCTTCATAAATAGAGTAAAACTTAAAAGCGGCTAAATTATACAAAAAAACCTCTTCAAATTCAATACCTTTGTCTTATTCGTCTTAGTATGTGACGGCTTTCCCCAGGATATTTTTCATTGAGGCTAGGCCAAACATTGAGCTGTCCATCGTTCCATTAGATAAATTACCCAAAATTATCACCGCTCCATCGGGCACCACCCCTCCATAATCCTTTTCATATTGAGCCAATAGCCCTCCTCGCTTTTCGTTAAATCGATACGGCTCACCCAAACTAGTCCTCGCTAATTCGCCATTTATCAACAATCGATATTGACCGTCATCATCGTCAACAATAGCAAAATCGTCTCCGGGAGTTGCATATACTTTTTTTATTATTGGAGCTTTATTCCCTGCGTGTTGATAAGCTACAACGTCTCCTCGCTCAATCGGATATTTGTCGTAATACCCCCAATAAATAATTATTTCTTCTCCGTTGTCTATTATTCCCGACAATGAGTTTCCGCGGACCGTATACAGCGTACCCGCCGAATACACCGGCCCGCTCCAATAAGAGTGTTGTGCCAAAAAGAATCCAAAACCGACCGCTATAACGAAAAATAAATAAAAATACTTGTGCCTCACGAAATTATTATTTTGTGCAAACCCTACAGGTATTGCAGTCACCGTTTGCTGTGCAAGCAGAAATGTAGCTAGCTGTATCTCCAAACTGAGCTGACGTGTATCGAGTGTCTCTAACGAAGGCAAAAGAAACTGTTGAGCAAATAGAGTCAGTTAAGCCAACCGCCATTGAAGGTGAGGCATTTTCTGATTCAAAATCACCCTCCGCATTTAGCGGTGGCCAACCGTTTGGGCTTCCGGGAGCATACCAAGCAAAGATTTGGTTAAGCGGCCCATATCCGGCATACAGCTCCGTCCATCCTGTACCCAAGGAACTACATTCCATTGTTCCCGATCCAGCTGCGGTGCCAGTGCTGATTGTTCCCTGACAACTACCTCCACCATTGTAATAACCTCTTAAGCAAGGTGGTGCAGAGTCTCCAGATCGGAAAGCCTGAGTCGCACTTGGAGCGTTGGTGCTAACTCCAAATAAGGTTACCAAGGATCCCGACCCTCCAACCTGTGCATCAACGTAAGCCTTATTAGCCGCATCATTGTCATCTACTGGACTCGCCACATCTACCATGCGCACATTTGATACGCTTAAATTTCCGCTCAACTCATTAAGTACTCCATTACCATCTGGTGGGCTAGATGCTGGCCCAGTAAAACCCATAACCAATTGGATCATTGGTAAAAGTACGACCAAAAGTGCCGCCGATAAAATCAATCCAACCATTCTCTGCCCACGTGCTTTAAAAAGCTTTTTTGTTAGTTTCATATGTCTGTGTATTAAGTCTCTTTAATTATACGATATAATGAAGACACACCCAACCAATTGTCCACATACCCATGCCAACACTAAAAGGAAGAAAAACTAAATGGATCGATATCTTCAAGCCCAACAGTCAGGATTTGGCGGCTATTAAAAAGCTCCACAAGTTTCACCCCCTCATCCTAAACGAGCTAATGACCCCTTCGGCACGCGCTCGCGTTGAAGAACACGACGACTATATCTTTATTGCTCACCACATCCCCGTCTACGATGTCCAAACCAAGACCTCTCGTCGCTCGGAGGTAGATTTCTTGATTACTAAAGATATGATTATCACCGCTCGCTATGAGCCTCTCGAGCAAATTGACGGATTTTTACAAGATTTAGCTCGTGATCCAAAAATGCAGAGAGACTTACTTTCCGGCGATAGTTACATAATGTTGCATCAAATTTTTGAAAAAATTATGGACTTTTCTCTGCGCCAACTTCGCCACATTGAAGAGAGGGTAGAGTTTATCGCTCACAACATTTTTAAACGAGAGGGAAACTTGCTAGCTCAAATATCTGGGATTAAACGAGATGTTCTAGACTATCGACTAATCGTCCGGCCCCACACCGAGTTGTTTGAATCCCTTCGAAAAGTGGGTATTCGTTTCTGGGGAAAGAAGAGCGAAGTCTATTTAAATAATCTTTCTGGGGAAAACTTGCGTGTTATCCAATATCTAGAAAACTATTATGAAATCGTTGAGTCGCTTGAAGCCACCAACGCCCAACTTCTAAACGCCGCCACCAACGCCGTTATCAAACGTTTTACGATTATTGCCTTTTTGTTCTCTATCCCCCTATTTTTCATTTTCTCTATGGGCGTCCCCTACATTGATGCTATTATCAATACGCCCTCAAAATTCTGGTCTATTTTCGCCCTGATTATCGCCCTGATTAGTTGGGCCGCTTGGTTGTTTAAAAAGAAAAAACTATTCTAACCGTCACCGCCCATATGCAAATTTACGATACTCTTAGCGGAAAAAAGAAAGAGCTTAAAAAGCCCCTCTTTAAATCGATAAAGATGTTCGTTTGTGGACCAACGGTTTACGACACTCCCCACATTGGCAACGCCCGCACTTTCGTCACTTTCGACATTTTGGTCCGCTATCTTCGCTCTAGAAAATTCAAAATATTTTATTTGCAAAATATCACCGACCTAGACGATAAGATAATCAATCGCGCCCGCGAAAACGGTATCATTCCGGAGCAATTAGCTAAAAAATACGAAGACGAGTTTCTCCAAACCATGGATCAACTCGGAGTTTGCTCCGTTAATCAATATGCCAAAGCCACCGATTTTATTCCCCAAATAGTTGTTCAAGTAAGAAAACTTATTTCGAAGGGTAAGGCCTACAAGATTGATGGTGACGGTTGGTATTTTGATATATCCACCTTCCCTAACTACGGCAAACTATCTAGGCGCACAGTGGAGCAAGCCGAAGATGGAGTCTCCCGTATCGACGAGAGCGACAAAAAAAGAAATCGTGGCGATTTTTGTCTCTGGAAGTTCTCCAGGGCGCTGAGCGACGCCGAAGTAAAGGAGGGTGAACCAGTCTTTGCCGCCAGCATTGGCGCAGGACGTCCCGGTTGGCACATCGAAGATACCGCCATCACCGAATCTTTCCTTGGCCCCCGTTATTACATCCATGGTGGTGCCCAAGATCTTAAGTTTCCCCACCACGAAGCCGAAATTGCTCAGCAAGAGTCTATTAGTGGCAAACATCCGTTGGCTAAAATTTGGATGCACGTTGGGTTTCTCAAGCTCAGCGGCAAAAAGATGTCAAAATCCGAAGGAAACTTTTTAACCATTACCCAGCTTCTAGAAAAACACTCTCCTAATACTTTCCGCCTTTTAGTTTTTTCTCATCACTATCGTTCCCCTATTGACTACACCCCCTCGCTAATAAAGGAAAATGAAAAAAACTTGCTGACCATAATCGGTTTTGTCAAAAAGCTCGAACTCATCACCTCAAAAAAAGGAGTTGATTTTAATGTCCGGCCCTACATCGAAGCTTTCCACCACTCAATGCAAGATGACTTTAATACTCCCAAGGCCCTAGCGGTTGTCTTTGAGTTGATGAATAAAGTCAACAAAGTTTGGACTCAGCTAAACCACGTTAGCGCCATGTCCATCCGCCACACCATTATCGACCTATTCTGCTCTATCGGCATCGTCCAACTACTCCCCGAAATCCCCGAATCCGTGCAGAAACTCTTTGAGGAAAGAGAGTTATCCAGAGATTCTAAACAGTTTGATCAGGCCGACACATTGCGAAAAAAAATAGAATCGTTAGGATACTTGATAGAAGACACGCCAAAAGGATCGCTCCTTCTACCCAAACAAGAGAATCTTTAGCTCCATCAAGTCACCCTCGGCATTAATTAGCGGGCTATGGCTTGCCCGCTTTTAAAATTAATCCCGAATCGCAATCTTCGAACATTGTAGTTTTAAAAAAATATTTAGAATTTAGAATTTAATTTTCCCGTGACTAAACTCCCTCCTCAAAACATCGAAGCCGAAGAGTCAGTACTTGGAGCTTTAATGATCGACAAAAACGCCATCACTCGCGTTGCGGATGTTTTGAGTCGAGAAGACTTTTATAAACCCGCCAACGCCGAGATATTTCGCGCCATATTAAAACTTTATGAAAAGAGCCAACCAATCGACATCCTTACTCTCACTACTGAGCTAAAGGAATCCGACAAGCTCAAATCTATTGGTGGATCAAGTTATTTAACCAAGCTCATCGATTCCGTCCCCTCGGCAACCAATGTTGAGCACTACGCCAAGATTGTTAAAGAAAAGAAAATCCTTCGAGACCTCATTCAGACCTCCGCCGAGATAAGCGAAAATGCTTTTGATGCCACTGACGACATAGACCAAGTTCTCGACAACATCGAGCAAAAGATCTTTTCAATTTCTCAAAAATCTGTTTCACAACATTTCACCAGCCTGAAAGATGAACTAAAAACTGCCTATGAAAGAATCGAAAAGATTCACAGTGGCGATGGCCAAACTCGTGGTGTTCCCAGTGGTTTCAATGGAATCGACAACCTCCTCTCCGGATTTCAAAAGTCTGACCTAATCCTTGTTGGTGCTCGCCCATCTCTTGGAAAAACTTCTTTAGTTTTAGATATGCTTCGTTACGCCGCTGTTCATCAAAATGTGCCGGTTGGCTTTTTTTCAATCGAAATGAGTCGTGAGCAAGTTGTTGATCGTCTCATTGCCGCCGAAGCTGGCGTCCCTCTATGGAAACTGCGAACTGGTCGGCTAAGAGATGACCAAGACTTTCACCTCATCCAAAACGCCCTAGATACGCTCTCTAAGGCCCCCATCTTCATCGATGACACTCCTAGTCCTAATATCCTCCAGATGCGCTCTATGGCTCGTCGTTTGCAAGCCGAGCACGGTCTAGGCCTTATCGCTATCGACTATCTTCAACTTATCCAGCCTCGCACCAATTCTGACAACGTTGTCCAACAAGTTACCGAAATATCTCGAGGCCTTAAAGCCATCGCTCGTGAACTAAACACCCCCATTATTGCCCTTTCCCAGCTCTCCCGATCCTCCGATCAACGGGAGGTAAAAATTCCTCGGCTATCCGACTTACGCGACTCTGGTTCTTTGGAGCAGGATGCTGACGTTGTTATGTTTATTTATCGAAAAGATCGTGACAAAGCTAGCATTGATCCGGAAGAAGAAAACACCGCCGAAATCATTGTCGCCAAACACCGTAACGGTCCACTTGGTACAATAAAATTAAAGTGGGACAAAGAGACGGTCAGTTTCAAAAACATCGACACCCATCACGAAATGCCTAGCTTGTAGCCTGTGGCTACAAGCGGAATTACGAAGTAAGAATTATGAAGCATGCTTCAAGTCACAGTTTATATTCTTCGTTCGCAAAATATTCATTATTCCTGATTCATAATTCTTAATTCATCTTCACTATGTTACCCGAATCAATCAAACAATTAGCCGCCCGCCTCTCCAACCTTCCCGGTATTGGGCCACGGCAAGCAATTCGCATTGCTATCTATATCAGCCAAAAAGAATCTAGCTTTATCGACGACCTCGCTGGCTCACTTCAGGAAATCAGCAATCTAAAAAATTGCTCTGATTGCTTTCTCCCTCACGCCAATCAATCTAGCCGTTGCCGGATTTGCTCTGATCCAAAACGCACAACTGATTTAATCGCGATTGTCGAAAAAATCACCGATCTTCTCTCCATCGAACAAAGCCAGGCTTATTCAGGAAGATATTTAGTATTGGGTGATCTTAAAAAAGACGGTGAACTCACCCCCGAACAAGAAAAAAGAATTGGGCAATTAATTACCCAATTAACTTCTTTGCCCAACTCTCAAGCCGAAGAGATAATTATTGCTCTTAGCCCAACCAACCACACCCAAATTAGCGCCGACAAGCTAGAGCAAAGACTCAGGGGCAAGGCAAAAAAAATAACTCGCCTCGGCCGCGGCCTACCCACCGGAGCCGACATCGAGTTTAGCGACGATGAAACGTTAAAGAATTCACTAAAAAATCGGAGCTAAGCTCCGATTCTTAATTCTTAATTCACCAAGTAGAAATAACCGCTATTTAATAGCGGTTATTTCTACTTGAGTGTAGGGTTGTCTGTGCCCTCGTTTAGTACGCTGTCTAGTTTTTGCCTTATATTTAAAAACTATCTTTTTCTCCCCTCTTCCTTGCTCTAATACCTTGCCCTCAACTTTTACTCCACTCACCATCGGGGTGCCAATTTCAACATTATCACCGTCAACCGCCAGTAATACTTTGTCAAAAACCACGCCCTTTCCTTCTTCGGCGTCTAACTTCTCAACTTTGATTTTGTCGCCAGGAGAAACTCGATATTGCTTCCCGCCGGTCTCTATAATTGCAAATGCCATATTTCTATAATTCGAATAAATTGAATGAACCCAATAATAACAACTCCGCAGATAAAATGCAAGACGGGGCGGCTAAAGCCGCCCCGTCTCAGGTTTTACCCTAAACTAATTCATTATTGCCCAAATCCTCTTCGTCCCTCTGCGCGATGCATTCCCCCACCCATCGAAGCACCCATGCCAAATCGTCCCTCTCCCAAGCCTAGATCAATTTCATTTTCTTCCATCCAAGCCCGCATATCGTCGTGATGTGCTTCTATCGCCGCGCGACGCTCTTCTGGGTCTTCTATCTGCATAATTTCGTCCATCTGCACCTTTTGTGCCTCGTGTCTGTCCTCAAGCAATTGCCTCTGCTCTTCGGTTATCAAACCGCCGTCAACCGCTTGGTCTAAACGTTCCTGTTGGCGCTCTTCCATCTGAGCCTGGTGTTTTTCCCGCATTAGCTCAAAGAAATCTTGCAATTGAGACTCATCCAGATCAAATCTATCCGCTAATGAGCGAATTACCTCTTGTGGCCTTTCATCTCTTAAACCTTCTGGTCCTCCAAAAGCTTGAGCGGCGCCAGCCACGGAAGCTAATGCGAGAGCGGAGGTTAAACCTATAACTAAAACTTTATTTTTCATAGTGAAATATTAATTATTTTTTCGGACTTTGAGTGCTAGCTTCTCAATCCGTCCTTAATCATTACTACGCTCCTCGTTGTGAAAGTTTGCACCGCCCCTTGGGCCAAACGGTCGCCTAGAAATAAATTCAGCTTCAAAACCGTCCTCTCCGAGTCGGTCTCCAAACAAAATGACCGCGTCCTCTTCTTCCAGTCCTTCAGTCAAGCTATCCTTCGCCTCTATTTTCCAAATCTTTCCGCCGACAGATTCCAGCTCAAACCCATCTTCGTCAAATTCCAATATTCTCCCCGGTAAAGCTCCCTCTTCTGGGTGATGTAACATTTGCATTCTAGGTGGAGCAAATCGTTGTAAAAAGGGTGGTGCTTGCCTCTCCCAAATCTCTAAACTATCCAAATTGATTTTAAACGCATGGGCCACCGTCCCAAAGATCGCCATTAAAAGAACCACTACGGTTACGATTGCCCAAGCTCGGTAGCGGTAGCCACCCTTAGTCTTTCGAATCGCCAAAAACCCAAATGCACCAACCACCAGCAAGAGAAACAGCCAGAAGTAGGGCGCGCTCAAAAGCATAAATCGTAGCAGCTTGGCTAGGTTCCAAGAGGTTAAGACCCTTGGATCAACATCAAATATCGCCAGCATTGCAATAGAAAAGAAGAGTGCCCCTAACAAGATTAAAATTCCTCCCAATACCCAAAACCCGACTTGCTTAAATCTAACCACCAACTTCGATTGTGGTCGCAGGTGCAAATTTTTAATTTTTTCTAAAACTTTTTTCGCTTGATCCATATTATTATATATTTTCTTCCTCGAATCTGTTCTTTAAAATCTTTCGACCACGATTGATCAAAGCCGCCACCGTTCCTTTAGGTTTTTTTACAATGTCCATAATTTCATCATAGCTCTTATGCTCCAAAAACTTCAAAACCATTACTTCCTGATATTTGGTAGAGAGTTGAGCAATTAGGACTCTTAACTTGGTCACGTCTCGCTTTAAATCACTATCCTTCTCCATGTCTAACGAGGAAGCAAACAATTCTTCGATTTCCTTATCCTCAATTTGGGAGATCGCAAAATGACTTTTGTTTTTTCTAAAAGCATCTATCGTGCTGTTTCGAACAATTTGATACAGCCAAGTAGACAATTTATAGCTTTCATCAAAACTGTTGAGGTTTAGGTAAGCCTTCACAAAGCTATCCTGAAGGACATCTTCAATGTCGGCGTTGCTAGATGAAGAAATTCTGCGCACAAATCTAGCCAACGGACCCCAATATTTCTCCACCACTTTCTCAAATTCATTTGGATCGGCTATCGCTCTCTTTACCAACTCAAGATCATGTATGTTGCTTTCTTCTTTATGCACAATAAAAAAATACCACTCTAAATACTAATACGTTAATGGTCGAGGTTGTTTGCGCCCTTCTAGTTGCAATAAATTTCTATATTCGCCACTTTATCTGCCTCAATCACCACCTCCTTAACTGGACAGGCATCAAAATGCTCCGGATCAGCTTTCACCTTATACGTCCCCGATCCGCCTTCAAAGCTAAAGTATCCGCTAGCGTTGGTATAAACATCATACATCCTTGATGGCTCGTTTGCCCCTGGAGGCACAACCACGCTTACCCTAACCAACCCAGTGTAGCCAGTTACATGCCCGCTGATACTTCCGATTCCTCCTTTTCGATTTACATCAATATCCGTGCCTCCTTGAGTGTTTCCGCTAGACTCGCACTCCCCCTCGCTAACTATCTCAACGTTTGCGCAATTCGCCTGACAACTATTTCCATAGGTTTTTCCATCTGAGCCACAAACAGGCGCATATTGCATTGTGCAAATACAGTCCTCTAACCCACCAGAGGTATTGTCGCCAACCTCACCATTGTTGATAATCACATTTAAACCACCCTCTGGGTCGGGCTGGAGGTGTTGCTGACTATTGAGATTGGTTATGGCATAGACCCCACCGCCAATCACCAAGATAGCCAAAATTGGAAGAAGTATTTTCATATCCTTACTATAGAAGACGCCTCAGCATCTGTCTAATTAAAAAGTTGTAGATATTGGTTACCCCATGTGTCATTGGCACTATAGAAATTCACTGACCGCCATCTCCCGAAAGGGAAATGGCGGTCAGTGCGGTTGCTGTGTAGCGAAGCAAGGGTTTGCCCTTGTCATCGAGCGTACTTCTCACGCTGGTTGCAAACCCACCAGAGGCTATTTTGAATGCCTCCAACTAGCGCCTTGAAGAATCTCATGTGTGTTGTTCTTTGCCCACACATGGAGCAATACATATCCTTCGTTTCTTTCACCTTATTCACTGTAGCCTCCCTTCTGTGTACTACAATACAACGCCATCATGCTTTAGTCAAAAAAATGTGACCCTACGGGGAGTCGAACCCCGATTTCATCCGTGAGAGGGATGCGTCCTAGCCATTAGACGATAGGGCCATTGCTCACCAAAAATACCAAAAATCCCCCCTTTCTTCAATACCTTAACCAAAATTAATTATATAATAAATTATATAATTTATTATATAATTAATTGCTTTCGTCCAATTGACATATCTTAGTCAGAGGTGTACAAATAGTCCCTGAAAGGAGTCGCATGAAGAAGTCTAAGGTCGAGCTAAGAGAGGCTAGCAGAACCTGGTACGCGCGCATTGAGAACCTGGGCAGGGTCTGGGGAGCCGGCCCCACGAAGGATGCCGCCCTCGGAGATCTCGTCTTCTCCCATCCGGAGAAGTTCGGTATCACAAGCATCTCGGTTCAACCGGAACAGAGCAAAGCGTCGGCCTAGCGGCGCTCATCCACTCTCCCCTCGCGAGCACAGCTCGCCGAGGGGATTTAATTTTTTAAGAATTTAATAAATCCACTTCAGCTAGATCACGCAGGGCGACGGCCCGAGTGCCAGGGGAAATTCTTAGTAAAGAATTATTCCCGATAGCTGAAGT
>PFBB01000031.1:14802-23611 GCA_002773475.1 Candidatus Harrisonbacteria bacterium CG10_big_fil_rev_8_21_14_0_10_44_23 | reverse complement strand
GAACCTTTTCGTGTAAAGACTGCCATTTGCCGTCAATACGCCCTTCGGAAAATCCATCTCGATAAAGATTTTGGAGAAGTTGAAAGTACTCCCCTTTTCTCCCTCGCACTACTGGAGATAAAATGGTTACTACCTGAGCCTCTTTGTTTTTCGCTTCATTTAAAATTACGTCCACCATTTCTTCTGGGCTTAGTTTCTTTATTGGTTTGCCGGTTTCTGGATGGAAGGGCTGGCCAATGCGTGCATAAAGAACTCGTAGATAGTCGTATATTTCAGTTAGAGTAGCAACTGTGGAGCGAGGGTTGGAGGAGTGGGCTTTTTGATCTATGGCAATTGCGGGAGAAAGTCCGGTAATTTCGTCCACATCTGGTTTTTCCATTTGGCCTAAAAATTGGCGGGCGTAGGGACTTAAAGATTCTACATAGCGGCGCTGGCCTTCGGCAAAAATTGTATCAAAAGCTAGCGAACTTTTTCCGCTGCCAGAAAGACCAGAGAAAACAATCATTTGATCTCGAGGTAGCTCAAGGTCAATATTCTTGAGATTATGCACGCGCGCTCCTCTTATGCTTATTTTTTTCTCTTTCATTGTTCCTACTAATTACTAATTGATACTAATATACGAATACTGAAAACTGGCGAATAACGTGTAGGCGAGGTTTTGTGACTTGACCTTAATTTTAAAAAAATGGAAGATTGGAATTTAGCTATTGTTTTGAGTTTAGAATTTAGAATTTTGCTTTGCACCGTGGGCGCAAATAGAGGGTTGCCCCGCATTTTGCGGGGCGCTTTGTTTGCGTCTAAATGCGCGGCATTTAGGCAAACGTGAACGCCCCAGTTTTAAATCATCTGGGGTATACGTATGCTATTGCTTAGCAACATTAACACAGACGTCTGAAGGGAGCAATCCAGACATCAATCTCTAGGGATATCCCTAGAGATTGGATGACATATATTGAATGCCTCTTAAACACAAAAGAGTCCAAAAGGACTCTAAATGTGCATCACTTCTGAGCGAGCGCGCAAGTTCGGATTCCGGTTCTCTACGTCGTAGTAATCGGCATTGACGTGGAGCTGAGCGTTCCAGTTCACGCTCGGAACGAAGGCGCTAGTACATATAATTGCCAAAGCCCATCCGTCTCTTCAAGCTTGTGACAGCAAAAGCTGGTATGCACAATACTCTGTAGTCGGGACACACCGACGTTTTCTTTTGTGGCAGACGTTTAAAGCGCCACCCACACCAGACCTTGGTAAGCAGTGATGGGTTGAGACCTGTTTCAGCCTCAGGGGCGAACCGACATACAGAGCTCGTCTAAGCGAGTTGCACCGGCTGCATTAGCCCGAACATATTATACCAAAAAGAGCGGCCCCGCGGCGAAGTTTTCGCCGCGGGGCCAAAGCTAAGGGTCCAAGGGGAACCAGTCGCCACTCAGCCGCCTCAAGGGCGGCTCTGCGTGGCGACCATCACTGCCGAGCGAGCGCGCAAGCCCGGAGCCCGGTACTCCACGTCGAAGCAAGCGGCATCGACGAGGAGCCGAGCGTCCCAGCACACGCCCGGAACGAAGGCGCGAGTACGGCTGCCAGCACAGAGTGAGACATTGCGCAGGTCGAGGTGCCCGTGCGTCTCCCAATTATGGATACGTTCGTGGGCGATGCGCTCAGGCAAGGTCTGACAGTCCTTCTGCTCGAGTTGAGCAACAGAGAGGTTGGCGTTCTCTTCGTCCGCCTCCACTCCGTTTCGACACCAGAGCATGTAAAGATGGTCTGGTACCCGGACCGATTGGACGATGGTATCGAAAATGCTGTGGCTGCGGTAGATCGGAACCCCCTGCCTCTCTAGACTGTCCAGATGGGCGTCGGTTCCCAGACCTTCCGCCATGAGGATGAGCCGATCGAAACCATGGCGTCGAGCAGCCTGAGCCTTCTCGACGCTGGCATCTCTGATGCGCAGACCGTCCTGCTCGAAGTACATCCGGAGCCATCGCTCTATCTGGCTTCCGGTATCCCACGAGAGTTCTTGGACGGCCTCTTGCTCAGCTTGCAGAGCATCTACCACAGCCGTCCGCACCTTTGGGTCGGTGCTGATGCAAAGATATTGCTCCAACGTGATGCCGGCAGACGCGAGCGCGGTGTAGACACCGTGTTCCTGTGCGTGCGGGATGTCTATGAGGCGTCCCATGGGGTCGCTCTCCTTTCTTGTTTATCCGCCAGCTGGCCAGAAGCGGGCCGGCAGATGTTTTACGATCTGTCGCTAATATACTAGAGAGTTCGGCGTTGGTCAAACTAAGATGTAAAAGCAGAGCCCCGCTTTGGGGGCTGGGTGGGATATAGCGTGGAATGTGTTGTGCGCCAAACTCACTAAAAGCGTTAAATTGTATCAATCAAATTCCCTGATTTCTTTTTTTATGCTTTTCGGAGTAATGCCATGCTCTCGGTTGTACTCTAGTTGAATTTCTCTTCTTCTTTCGCTTTCGCCAATGGCCCGTTGCATAGAGCCGGTTATTGTGTCGGCGTAAAGAATAACGCGTCCGGCTTTGTTTCTGGCGGCGCGGCCCATGGTTTGAATAAGTGAAGTTTCTGAGCGGAGAAAGCCCTCCCGATCGGCATCGAGAATTGCCACTAAAGAAACCTCTGGTAAATCTAGGCCTTCGCGAAGAAGGTTGATGCCGACTAAAATATCAAATTTATTTGCGCGAAAGTCGGCTAGAATTTGGGTACGCTCAAAAGTCTTGGTATCGGAATGCATAAATTGAGCGCGGAACCCTTTTTCATTTAGAAACTGAGTTAGCTCTTCTGCCATCTTCTTGGTTAGGGTAACCACCAAGGTGCGTTCCCCTTTTTTGGCGGTGGCGATGGCTTCAGCCATAACATCGTCAATCTGACTTTTCCCGTCCTTAGCTTCGTAAACTGGTCTAATTTCTATTGGTGGATCCACCAGTCCGGTTGGTCTAACGATTTGCTCAACCACCTTGGTTGAGTGTTCTGCCTCATAGGTGCTAGGGGTGGCGGAGGTAAAAATCACTTGGCCGATTCTTTTTTCAAATTCATCAAACTTTAACGGACGGTTGTCTAGGGCTGAGGGGAGGCGCCAACCATGCTCAACCAAAACTTCTTTCCGAGATCGATCTCCTGCATACATTCCACGGATTTGCGGCACGGCAATGTGGCTCTCGTCGATGATAGTTAGAAAATCTCTTTTTTTGCCATTCTTAGTGTGAGAAAAATAATCTAGGAGGGTATCAGGGGGTGAGCCGGCTGGTTTACCGGTGAGATGGCGAGAATAATTTTCGATGCCATGGCAAAACCCGAGGGTTTGAATCATTTCCATATCATAGCGGGTACGGCGGTCTAGACGCTCTGCCTCCAGTAACAACCCTTTAGAATTTAAGTATTTTAATCTTTCTTTGAGCTCGTCTTTGATTTCTTTTATTGCCTTCTCTCTACCGGGTAGTGTGGTGACAAAGTGTTTCGGTGGGAAGATAATAATCTCAGTTAGGTCCTCTTTTATTTTGCGAGTTAGAGCATCGGCAATCTGAATAGTTTTTACTTTTTGGTCCTCAAGCTCGATACGATAAATAGTTTCTTCTGCGGCAAACATTATTTCGAGCAGTTCTCCCCGGGCGCGAAAACTTCCTCTTTTTAAGGCAACCTGATTTCTTTCAAACCCAATCCTAATGAGTTGCTTAATTAGGTCTTGGCGCGTGATTATCTGACCCACCTCCAACTTGATTATGGAATCAAAATAGTTTTCCGGTACGCCAAGATTGTAGATACAGGAAACAGAGGCGACGACGATTACATCGTCTCGAGTTAGAAGCGACGAGGTGGCTAAGTGGCGATAGCGGTCAATCTCCTCATTAATTAATGCTTCTTTTTCAATGTAGGTGTCGGAGGTGGGTAGATAAGCTTCGGGTTGGTAATAGTCGTAGTAGGAAACAAAATAACAAACCCGATTTTTAGGGAAAAAGGATTTGTATTCTTGGTAAAGCTGAGCGGCTAAAGTTTTGTTGGGCGCCATCACCAAAGTTGGCATTTGCATTTTCTCGATTAGGTTGGCGGCGGTAAAAGTCTTTCCTGATCCAGTTACTCCTAATAAAGTCTGAAATCGCTCCCCTTTTCTCAAGCCATCTAAAAGCCCCTCAATCGCTTGGGGTTGATCGCCGGTTGGCTGAAAGCTGGAGACTAGTTTAAATTTGTTTTTCATTTCTGCTGTGATTATAGCAAAGTTTCGCCCCGACGCTCGCATTGCGAGGTCGGGGCTGCGGGTGGGCGTGCTAGGCCCGGGTCTTGGTCTTCTTCTGGGGAAGGTGGGGACGCCGGTGAAACCAACTAGTCACCTCCGTGATTCTTCCACCACCGCACCTTCGGAAGATCCTTATCCGGCTAGGGATGGAGACCATCCTCTGCAGGGTGGTGATGAAAGCATAGTCGGGGCACTCCCATAGAGGAAGTAGCGCCGCCGCCCCACGTGGCTCTGTCTTCACATCGGCTTGAGCGAGGTAATTTTCCTCGGCAACGCCCAGTTCGCTCAATCGTTGAGCGATTGCGTTGCGAGTTTGCTCGTCGTTGGTGTGAACGAACCAACGGTACGTCAACTCTCCCATTTAGCTCTCCTTTCGTTGACCGGCTATAGTATGGCAAAACTCCCCCGATCTATCAAGGGAATATATGACGTCTCCAAAGACTGGAGAAAATTAATTATATAATAAATTATATAATTAATTTTATTTTAGATGACCCAGATTAAGAACAGGACAGCTAAGACGATTCGGTAAATTCCAAAGGCGATGAAGGTATTGTTTTTGATAAATCGCAGGAGAAACTTGATCGAGGCAACCGCTACGGCGAAGGCAATGAAAAATCCAACGGCCAAAAGCATGAATTCGTTACCGGAGATTTGTGCGGAGCTCTTTAGTAGATCTAGCCCAGTGGCGGCGGCCATTGTCGGAACTGCTAGGAGGAAGGAAAATTCGACTATGGTGCGGCGGCGCATATTTAATATTAGCCCACCAACGATTGTGGCGGCGGCGCGGCTAACTCCGGGAATAATGGCAATTGATTGAAATAAGCCGATAACGAAAGCTTTCTTGTAGCTAAGGTCTTTAATCTTGGCGATCGACGACTCTTTCTCCCGATGGGAAAATTCAAATATTATTAGCGCAACACCTCCGGCCAGCAAAGACCAAAGAACGATGGTGCTAGACCCGAGAAGATAGTGTTTGATCACTGGGTAGAGGAACCAGCCGATTATTGCCGTTGGGATAAAAGCGGTGATTATTTTCAAAATGACGTCTTTGTTGGTGGTGAGAGTTTTCCAGTATAAAAAGACAACAGCTAAAATCGCTCCGAGCTGAATGCTGATTTCGAAACTAGTCAAAAAGCTGCTGCTGGGTATTTTTAAAACGTGGCTGGCAAGAATAAGGTGCCCAGTCGAAGAGATTGGAAGAAACTCGGTAATTCCTTCAATTATTCCCAAAATAGCAACCGTGAAAAAGGTCATAAAAATATATTACCACGAAAATTGGGCTATTTTTCATTTCGAGTTAAAATAAGGATATGGAAAACATTAATGAAATGGCCCTGTTTTTTATCGTCAGCTCGATCGTCGTCTTGGTGCTAGGAGCGATGCTAATTGTGAGTCTTTTTTATGTTTTGCGGGCTGTGCGAAACATTAAAAAAACTACCGAGGCGATTAAGGACGGTGTAAAGCTAACTGTCG
This sequence comes from Candidatus Harrisonbacteria bacterium CG10_big_fil_rev_8_21_14_0_10_44_23, assembly GCA_002773475.1. Lineage (GTDB taxonomy): Bacteria > Patescibacteriota > Minisyncoccia > UBA6257 > 1-14-0-10-44-23 > 1-14-0-10-44-23. The sequence continues at coordinate 17,895 of PFBB01000031.1, read as the reverse complement.
ATGGCATGAATAGCGCTGGGGAGGGAATGAAAAAAAGTGGAATAACCTGGGACCTGATTGCCAGCTTCTTGCCAATAAAGAAGAAAAAGAAGCGAAAATAAAAAAACCGCCCAATTGGGCAGTTTTTTTTATCTAAGAATTCTTGCTAGGCCATAACCTATCAAACCGTAAACCAACATTGCACTTATTGTTGCCCACGCGATAGTTGGTGGTGATCCGGCAAACCCAACTGGAAGCATGTTGTGGAATGGGGAAACGAGAGGTTGAGTAAGAGAGTATATAAAATTAACCGCAACGTCGGCGTCGTTGGCAGAAAATAGCTTCAAGACAAATCTAACGGTTAGTAGCAGCTCAATAATGTCGACAATAATCAATACGATCTTTCTGGCTGAGCTAGGATGGCGGACGATTATTAGTTTTTCTCCATTCATAGTTTTAATTTATTAACTGACTAAGTTGTAGCTTTGTTGCTACAATAGGTATATATGAGATCCTTTTGGGCCATTACCAGAATCATCCGAGCATCTCGCGAAGATAATATCTTCCGGATGTCTGCGGCTCTTTCTTATTATGCCATCTTTTCGCTCGCTCCCCTACTGATACTAGCCCTTGCTATAGCGGGCTTTATTTTGAATGACGTAATTGTGCAGGATTATGTTGTGGCGCAGGTGAACTCGGCGGTCGGACCGGATGTTGCTAATCTGATTAAATTGATTGCGGCAGAGACCGATCCAGATAATTCTAGGAATTTAATAAGCACAATTGTGGCGCTTTTGGTTTTAGTCTTTGGGGCAGCAGGGGTTTTTCGGCAGGCAAAAAATTCGCTAAATACTATTTGGCGGATGTCGGCAAATAGAACTAGGGGGTTTTGGGCCTTTATGATGAAAAATTTTGTGGCTATCTTAATGGTGGCGCTTAGCGGGGTTTTGGTGGTTGGGTCAGTGGCCTTAACCGCTACTATTTCCTTGATGCAGAAAGCAAGCTTTATTCCCGGATCTGGCTCCTTGCAGATATTTGAATTTGGGGAGATATTGGCCTCGTTTTTGGTGATTTCCCTACTTTACGCCTTGCTGTATAAAATTCTGCCAGACACACCGCTTCGCTGGAGAGACGTATTTCCAGGGGCTTTCTTTGCTGGGGCGTTGTTTATCTTGGGAAAGCACCTAATCGGCCTGTATATGAGCATTAGCGGGCTTGGGTCGGCCTATGGGGCGGCTGGCGCATTGGTTATTTTATTGTTCTGGATTTATGTTTCGGCGATCGTATTCCTATTGGGGGCAGAGCTGACAAAAGTTCGAATGGGCGAATAAAAAATACCCCAATTAATTGGGGTATTTTTTTATTGGAGAGATAAATATTGTTAGCTTTGTTTGCTCTCGGCTAGGTTGCTAGTGCAGTTTGGGCACTTAATTGCTTCTAAGTGGATACTGGAATGACAGAATTGGCAGTTTTTTGTTGCGGGGATGGCTTTCTCCTCTTTATCTTTCAGTCGGTTAATTTGCTTGATCACGATAAAGATGGCTAGGGCGATGATGATAAATTCGATTAGAGCATCAATAAATAAACCGTAATTTACAGTTGCGCCAAAGAAATTAAAGTTTAGGCCGGCAAAATCAACCTTCCCCAACATTGGGCTAAGTAATGGGGTGATGATGTCGGAAACCAAGGAGCTGGTGATTTTTCCGAAGGCGGCACCGATTACGACACCAACTGCTAAATCTATGGCATTGCCTTTGACGGCAAATTTTTTAAATTCGTTGAAAAACTTTTTCATTGTTTATAAGTTGATTAATTTCTCTTCTTTAGCGATTTTTTCATCTTCTTTCTTTTTGTCCTCCTTTTTAATCTCTTTTATCTGTTCATCTACTTTTTTCTCAGCGCGATAAAACTTTTGCGAAGAGAGCACAACCATCCCGCCTAGAATTATTCCGATAGTGTTTAGCGCAAATACCACAAAGTAGAATTGGGCGAGCTCAAAGCTGCCCGAAGCTAGTCCAAGGCCAATCAATGAAAGTGGTGGAACGACCGAAACTGCGACCGCAATTCCCGGAAGGATGTCGGAAATGTCTTTATTGATGAAGGCGAAGGTTGCCCCAGCTCCAGAGGCGATTGCCACAATAAAGTAAAGAATAGCGGCTCGGACAGTATTTTCAAAAATAAATGGATCAGTTGGCTCGCTAAATAAAAAAGTTAGGAGCATGCCAGTAGCGACGACAATCAGAAAAGACTTTAGTAAAAAGAATCCTTGCCGCTTCAGCAGGAATCCCCGGCCAACGATTACCCCTAGGGCAATCGACAGCACCGGCGTAAGTAGTGGGGTAACAATCATTCCACCAATGACGATGGCAGAATTATTGAGCAAAAGACCAGAGGCAACAATTAGCGAAGAAATCACTAAAAGCAGATAGTAATTAAAAGATGGCTGAGATCGAGCAATAAGCTCCTCAACGGTGCGATATCTGTCTTGGGCGGTAATTTTGCCTACTTCTTCCATTTATTGATTATAGCAGAGCAGGAAGGCCCGCCCAAGATTTACTACTTGGCTTTCTTGATAGTTTTGTAAATCGTTTGGCCAGCTAAAACCGCTAGGGCGATCACCAAAAGTATCCAACCTAGAATTTTCTGGATGTTTTCGATAAGAAAAGTAATCATCTTTACTGAAATAGCTCCTGAATCATCTCCTCGTATTCAGGAAAATATAAACTTATTTCGGTTAGGTTAAACTCTCCTAGGATGGACTCCTTGGGTTCTCTATCTAGTAAAAACTCAAATGATTTTTCGACTAGCTCGCTTGGCGATGCATTGCCTCCGGTGAGGTCGTTATAATCATTTTGAGTTAGCTCAACTTCGTGGTCAGTCTCCTCGTCCCCCTCCTGAACGCTAACGGAGAATATCCAGCCGCTGGGTTGATGTTCTTTGATTTCGACTTCTATGTTACGCATGTGAATTTTTGAGAAATATTTCTGGTAAATTGTACCGCATATTTTTAAAATGTGTAGGTGTGCACAACTTTTGCTAACTAAAAACCAGCCGAAGCTGGTTTCTAGTTGAATTCACATTGCCGATGACTAAGCCATTGGGTTGTTGTCGTTG
>PFBB01000031.1:14568-14710 GCA_002773475.1 Candidatus Harrisonbacteria bacterium CG10_big_fil_rev_8_21_14_0_10_44_23 | reverse complement strand
AACCCATGCGCCAACGTCTGTACCTAGAAGTCCATAAAGTAGCCAGTTAAGGCCTCCAATGATAACTAGGATCCAGGTAATTAAGTTTAGAGTCTTCATTTTTTAATCTTTTTGGGTCTCGTTATTTTCTAACGACCTTTAT
>PFBB01000031.1:14378-14525 GCA_002773475.1 Candidatus Harrisonbacteria bacterium CG10_big_fil_rev_8_21_14_0_10_44_23 | reverse complement strand
CCACACTAGTTATCTGTTCTAGTGAGGTCTTTCTTGAATGACTCTTTGTCGAATTTGTACTCCGGACCGAGGAATTTGACCACTATATCGGCTTCGTATAAGGCGTTGCCTAGGCAAGCCGAGGCACCGGGTAAGGGATTGATGTTA
>PFBB01000031.1:2010-14315 GCA_002773475.1 Candidatus Harrisonbacteria bacterium CG10_big_fil_rev_8_21_14_0_10_44_23 | reverse complement strand
ATTTCTTCTAATTGAAGAGAGGGAATGATTTTCCTGGCCTCTTTAATAAAAAGATGCTTGCCGAGTATTGGTGTGTGTTGGAGAAGGCTATTAATACTGTAATTTAGGACCTTGGGCTTCCCTAATAGAGCAAACAAGCTCGCAACCCCTTTGGTGCTGTAAACCGAGGTGCGCAAGAACCCCTTTAAGGTGCTGGGCTTAGATTTCTCAAGAAAGGGAATAATTCCAGGAATAGGCCCAATGTGGGTTTCGTCGGGGTTGTTTATGTCTGGATCGGCGTGGAGAGGCATAAAGGGTAAATCTGGGTCTTGGACGGTATAAACTTTTGTTTTTAGAAGCGGGATTCGGCTGTAATAAAAGCTGCCAACGATTGGTAAAATTCCTTTTTCTTTGCCGTAGCCCAGCAACTTTGCAAAAACTAGACTGTGTGCACCAGCAGCAAAAACCACCACTTTAGCATGAAGTCTACGCTTTGATGTTTTTAGTAAATATCCCTCTCGGTCTTTTTGGATGGTTTTTAGGTATTCGTTTAGGAACACGTCGATTTTTTTCCCTTTCTCCCTCTGCGCCTCTCTAGAGAAATGTCGGGCTAGAGCACCAAACCTAACGGCAAACCCATCTGGGCTATACAGTGCGATAACTGGTTGATTTTTGGGCCGCCCTTTGATTAACCGTGGCTCTAGTCTAGCGATCTCTTTTGCATCAATCTTTTGAAGTTTGGGAAAAAGGTTTTTTATTTCCTGAAAGCGTTCGTTGAGTGTTGTAATTTCTTTTTCTCCTACCGCTAGAAGCATTTTGGGAAATTTGCGATAGAGCCGGCCCTGTTTGTGTTTTTCTAAAAGTGCGGCCAGATATTCTGCCGCCTCTTTCACTAAACGAACCTTCCGGATGGAAAAATGGGTCTCGATGTCACCAAAGTGAAGGGTCTGGCTGTTTTTTGTGCTACTAGAATTAACCCGAGCTAATTCTGGGTATTTTTCAAATAGGGCTATAGATTTGATGTTGCTGTATTTGGCTAAAGTATAGAGCAGTGCCGTTCCGATTATCCCGCCGCCAATTATTGCCACATCACACTCAAAATTGCCTCTTTTTAAGGGCATCGTATTGAAGAAGACGCTAGCAATATCTGCGACTTACAGGACTATTGCCCCTTTGTCTTGTTTTGATAGCCGATCCAGCTTGAAATACCAATAAAAACAATCAGTCCTATGAGGAGAGATATTTCAGAAAATTGAAGATACTTTTTTATTAAATCAAAAGAGGCTCCAGATAAATAGCCCAAACTGCCCACTCCAATTATCCAAAGAAAGGAAGCTAGGCAATTCTTCGCGAGGAAATCCTTAAAGGAGTTGCCGATTGAGGCAAATCGGAAAATCACCGCTCGGTGAATGCCGATTGAATACTTTGAGATAATTAAGGTCGAGAAAGGATAATTCTTTAATTGGTTGTCTAGCGGTTTAGAGAGCCGCTCAACTCTGCGCATAATAAATCCATCTCGATTCTTCATCTTTTTTCCCATATAAAACCAAAGCATGTCGCCGCACACAGTTCCGAGAAACGCTACAGCCATGGCGATTGGGAAGTTGACATAGGCGCGTTCGGCGAGAAACCCGCTTGTGAAAAGAGTAGCGTCCCCCTCTATAGACATGCCAACAAAAATAGCGACATACCGGAAGATGCCCCAATTCGCAAAGCCTGATAGGAAAAGTGATGTCATATTCGCTTATTCGGCCAATCTTTACTATAGTAGAAAAGTCTTAATATGCTAAGCGCTGAAAGAGAAAAGAAGTTTAATGATACTGCAAAAAACCGCGATCTAGGGCTGGTGGTGGTTGTTGAGGATATACACGACCCACACAATGCCGCGGCAATTTTACGCTCCTGCGACGCCTTTGGAGTTCAAAGAGTGTGTTTTATTTTCGGTAAAGAAGAGAGGTATAATCCGAAAAAGATCGGAAAGGCCACCTCCTCCTCGGCAAATAAATGGTTGGACTTCGAAATATTTGATTCGGCAAAAACTTGCTTTGAAAAATTACGTTCTGAGGGTTTTAGTATTTTTGCCACGATATTAGATGAAAATGCCGGAGCTATAAAGAAAATTAATTTCAAAAAGAAGAAGGTTGCCATCGTTGTTGGCAATGAACATAGAGGAATCAGCGAAGAGGCGGCAAGATTAGCGGATGAAAAGGTTTATATTCCAATGCAGGGAATGGTGCAGAGTTTAAACGTTTCTGTATCGGCAGGAATTTGCCTATTTGAGGCTCGCCGCCAGCGGGGGGCCAGATTTAGTGCAAGCAAAAAAGAAGCCGCCTTCTTGCTGGAGGATTTTAGAAATAGGTAGGGCTAATTTAAAACGGTGATACTTATCTGAAGAATGGTGGCAAAAGCACCCCAGAGTAGATATGGGATAAATAGCCAGAAGATTGTCTTTGAATAGCGATAAATTTTAATCTCGATTGCAGCCAAGGAGAGTAAAACAACTAAAATGTCGATTGTGGCGGGCCAAAGTGCGGTGAGTCCAAGCTGAATCGGAGTGAATAGCAAGTTGGCAATGATGTTGATTGCAAAAAGAACCACGAAATATGCCGGAAGGCGTTTTTTTATTGTTAAATAAACTAAATAAATTCCCGCCGCCATAATAAGCGGGTAGATAATGCTCCACGCTAGGCCAAACAACCAGCTAGGAGGAGAAAAGAATGGTTTTATTATCGATGAATAAAATGTTTGATAGGTTTGCATATTAAGAGATAGTAAGATATTGAGATACTAGGAAAGTCGGTGATTAGCGAAAGTCTGGCCGAGCGTCCCGATATCTTAAATATCCTAATATTGTTTTTATAATTTTCTGCTGTCTATGGCCCAGTGCAGTAGTGCTTGGCGCTGTTTGGGCCGACAGCTATAGTCCCCTTTTTTGCAGCCCTTACGAACTTGCGCAGAGTGCCGGGCTATAAAAGACTTCCAGCGCTTTATTTGACGATTATCATCCTCATGTCTTCGCCCTAGGTAGTAACGGCAATACCACTGAAGCCAGCCTCGAGGATCATCTTTATGAATCCATCCCTTTTTTATCCAGACCGAAAGGGGCTGAGAGGCAGGCACTTTAAAAAAGTTTAACTTGGGGTCGTGCCCCTCAGGACATAGTTTCGCTTTTTTAAACCAACCAGCAGGAAACTCTTTCTTGCAATCCGTCATATACTTTCCTCCAAAAACTCCCAGCTCTAACATTTGCTTGGGGGTGAGGGTGGGTTTGAAATCTTTATCAAAATTTCTACCGCTTGGCTCTGTGAGCTGATAACGATAACCTTTCTGCATTTTGTCGTTAACTCTGATATTTTTCTTCTTCATCGCAATAGATAAACAGTTAATAGTAGCAGCCCACCCCACCAGCCGAGGTCAGAAACAATAAGGCTAATGGCGATTTTTATTTGCCAGTCTCTAGGCAAAAGCTTGGTCGCCTCTCCCCTACGTTCGCGTTCAATTAGACGAGGGCTAAGCCAAAAACTAAGGAAAAGTCCGTTCAGAATTAGTGCTATGGCAATAAAAATGTGAAATACGGGAATAATAGAAATTGGTTGATTTGGATAGAAAATTAGCCCACCGATAATCGCGAGGGTGATCCCCAACCAAATTAATGGCTTAGTTACTTTGTGGGCGCGAATTGTGCTTTCGGTCCAATAGCCGGATTTTCGGCCTAAAAATCCGAGTACATCAATTACGGTAACAGCCCCTAGTCCAATAATGAAACCGGCGATTAAAAAAAATAGTCCGATTATTTCCCTCATAATTTAATTTAGATACGAAATAATTACCTGAATAGCAAAGAAGATGAAGAAGGCAGAGATGCCTACCATCACGATGTTGGTGAACCAGCTGGGGCGAAGGGCTTTGGGGAGCTTGGTGTTGTTTAGATAAATTAGAAACGGGGTGTAGATGGCCATAGTTAAGCCCCCTAGTACTCCAGAAATAACCAATAAGGCTAAGGGTTGATTTAGTGGGAGTAAAATAGCTCCGATAATTACCACTAAAGTAATGATGATGTAATAAAGCTTGCTTAAGCTAGCGTTTCTTGCCCAAGAAAAATATTTTTGCAAAGGACCGACCTGAGAATTGGTATGAATGATGTCAGAGACCATGCGGGTGAGGGCATCAATCACCGTCCACATAACTGAAAACAACATTAGAAAGGCCATAATCAGGAAAAGGTTGTAGCCGATTGGGCCCCATTGTTGGCCAAAGATTTGAGCTTGCACAACGGCAACATCTAAACCGTCTGGCACGATCCCCTGCGGGGCTAAAACAGCGTGCGCGTTTACGCTAAGCAAGAAAAGAGTAATAAGTCCTAGACCGAGAAATATAATTCCTTGGTCTACGCGCACGTAACGCATCCATCCCCGCCAGCGCTTTAGGTTTTCTGGGTTGGTTTCATCGAATTTGTATCCAGTTGCGGCAACGGCCTCCTCTCTTCCGGTGATTGGGTTAGTGATGCGCCCAGCATACTTTCCCATTCCGGCTTGCTTATCGCGATACCAGAGTGAAATGCAAAGGTTGAGCATGCCGCCAGCTCCGGCGAAGACTACGGCGCCAAGAAGTTTATTGATATCGATCCCCTCAGGGATAAAGCCAAAATTAAATAAACCCGCAATTGCTTCTTTTAGTTCTAGCCAACTAAGATTGAAAAAACTGATTACGACTAAGAGGAGGAAAAATGCTGGAACAATAATTTTTAAAGTCTTTTCTAGAACCTCATAGGCTATCTTCCCGCTAAAGGTTAAAACGAGGACGAGTCCAAGAGTTATCCAAGACCACATCAAGTGCCCGCCAAATCCGATTATCTCCGCTAGGATTGTGCCAATTGCGCTGGCCCAGCCCGGCCATATATATAGTAGAAGGGCGGCTAAAAGCCAGAATGGGGCTGACCAAGTGATTACTCGAGCAGAGGTAGTGAAAAAACCCTCTCCGGTGGCAAGTGAGTGTCTAGCGACTTCTTGATTGAGAAAATATTGGAACACGATTCCCAACATGGCGAGCCAGAGTAGGCCAACGCCATATTTGGTTATAAGGTGCGGCCAGAGAATTAGCTCACCAGTGCCGATAGCTAGGCCCATTACTACAATCCCAACGCCAAGGGCTTTGCGCCAGTGGGGAGGAGCGGGGAGCTCGCGATTTTCTAGTGGGGGGAATTTGTCCATCTAACTATTATACTAGACTTCCTGGCTGTGATCGCCTTGGCTTTCTTCAGTGGAGCCTAAAATGACCTTCTCTTTTTTTAACAATTTAAACATACGAGGAATAACAAAGACTATTATTAGCAATAAAATTATTGCCCCAATTAAAATGTTGCCGATTCCCACGTGTTGAATAACGCTTTCGTAGCGTGCGCCAAGCAAACGACCAGCAATGGCATATCCTCCACTCCAGGTGATCGCAGAAAGAAACACAGCGGTTAGGTATCGCTGTGGCTCGATTCTCAGCAGGCCGGCGGCAACCGAGGTGTAGCCCCGAAGGTAAGGAATTAGCCGGCCGAGATAAATCCCCCATTGACCACGCTTTTTTAACTTTTCTAGAACTCTATTGATTTTCTCCCTAGGAATAAATCGGCGTTCTTTTTTTAATATGTGGTGACCGATGTTGTAAAAAACAAAATACAATAAAGCTGTTCCAATAAAATCAGCTAAGATAACCGTGGTCAAAACTCCAAAAAGGGTTAGCTCTCCGATTGAGGTGAGATATCCAGAAAATAATAGGACTAGTTCGTTGGGGACTGGGTTTGGAACTCCGATTTCTTGGAGGAAAACTAAAACAAATATGGTGAGGTAGCCGTATTGAGAAATATAGGCGACTAGGTCTGCTGGCATCTTTTTATTATAGCAAAAGCCGCCTAGTTAGTGCTTGGATTAAAACGTCGCGCTGCCAATGTAGCTATTTGCTCTTCTTGGCCGCTCGCTTGGCGAGCATTTCGTGCTTTATTGCCAATCGTTTTTTGGTTTTTAGGGATCGGGTCTTTCGGCGTTTTCCCAATCCGGTTCTTCGTTTTGCCATATCTTATGATTATATACTATTTGTAATTTTGCTTAACTACTTTTTTGCTTGGACTTTTTTCTTTCGTTTTCTGTGAGGCTCTGCTTTCTTAGACGCACATTGTTGGGGGTGACCTCTAGATATTCATCTTCCGACATTATTTCTAGCCCAGATTCGATGCTGAGCTTTCGGGCTGGTGCTAGTTGAATCGCATCATCAGAGCCAGAGGCGCGCATGTTGGTTAGCTCCTTACCCTTTGTTGGGTTTACAGTCATATCGTCTCCCTTGGCGGTGTTACCAACCACCATTCCCTCATACACCTCAGTGTTTGCTCCAATATATAAAGTGCCGCGGTTTTGTAGATTGGCCAAGGAAAATGCTAGGGCTTTTCCGGTTGTTTGACTGATCATTGAACCGAAATTATTTCTATCAATTGCACCAATATGAGGACGGTAGCCAATAAAATGGGTGGCCAAGATACCCTCTCCTTTTGTGTCCACGGTAAAAGCGTTGCGATAGCCAAATAGACCTCGGCTGGGACCCTCAAAGGTTAGCAGGATTCTATTTTGGTGGGTGGTGAGGTTGGTTAGCACAGCCCCTTGCTTGCCAAGCTTTTCGATAACCGCTCCCTGAAACTCATTTGGCACATCGGCAATAATTTCCTCAAACGGCTCGCAGGTCTTTCCATCGATTTCTTTTAAAATAACCTTGGGCTGGGAAACCATGAGCTCATATCCTTCGCGGCGCATGTTTTCAACTAGGATGGCGACGTGGAGCTCCCCCCTACCGCGAACAATAAATTGACCGCTTTTACTGCTATTAAAATCCACTTTAAGTCCGACGTTCACCTCTAGCTCTTTTTCGAGGCGCTCGCGGATCTGCCGACTGGTCACAAATTTTCCATCTCGGCCAGCAAATGGAGAATTGTTTACCAAAAAGTTAAGCTCGATGGTTGGTTCGTCAACTTTGATTGCCTCAAGCGGAGTGGTGTTGGCATCCGTAGTGATGGTGTCTCCAATGTAAACATCCTCGAGCCCGGCAATTATTCCGATATCACCAGCGCCGATTTCTTCTGCCTCAGTTCGTTGGATGCCGTTAAAGGTAAACAGTTTGGTGACGCGGTATTGTTTTTGGTCGGTTTCTCCTTTTTTTACATAGACAGTCTCACTGGATTTGATTTTTCCATTATAAATTCGGGCAATGGCTAAACGGCCAAGGAAATTGTCGTAGGCGAGGTTGAATGGTTGGGCGAGCAAGGTGTCACTGTCATTAATTGGCTTCGCTGGGGGAACTTTATCTAAAATCATATCGAGGAGTGGAGTTAGGTCTTTTCCCTCGTCAGTAAGCTGGTTTTTAGCTACCCCCTCCCGTCCAATGGCGTAGATAACAGGAAAATCTAGCTGCTCCGGGGCGGCATCGAGCTCGGCAAATAGGTCAAAAACTAAATTGTGAGTTTTCTCTGGATCGGCGGCTGGTTTGTCTATTTTATTGATAACCACAATTGGCTTAAGGCCAAGGGCTAGAGACTTTTTTAAAACAAAACGAGTTTGGGGCATTGGCCCCTCTTGGGCATCAACTACCAATAAAACTGAATCGATGGAGCGCAAGATTCGCTCAACCTCAGAACCGAAATCGGCGTGCCCTGGGGTATCAACAATATTTATTTTAGTGTTTTTGTAAATTAAAGCAGCGTTTTTTGAATAAATCGTAATACCCCGCTCTTTTTCTAGGGCGTTACTATCCATGCTGGCCTCGCCAGTAGTTGTGCCAGTCTGGCGCAACAAAGCATCGGTAATGGCGGTCTTACCGTGGTCAACGTGAGCAATGATGGCAATGTTTCGAATCTCCATAATAAAAAAATGCGCCCCGGTTGCGGGACCTACCATTTATACCTTATTTCTAGCGATTTAGCAAATTAAAATACTCCGCAGTCGCTGGAGTATTTTAATTTGCCCCTAGGCTAGAAAACCAACGTAGACTAGGTAGAGACCAAGCAAGAAGCCAATAAGCATCAAAACTGTGCCACTCTTGCATCGGGCCAATTGTCGACGAGCTGCATCTGGGAAGAAAAGAAACATTAGTCCCTTGAGCAATGCCAACCAACCAAAGATGGTGATAATGGTGGGCCAGCTAGAAACCCAGATGTTGTGGCTCAAAACGCTCAAGATACCAACAACTAAAGAAAGCATACCCATCAAAATGAGCATCCCCTCCTCTTTGGCGAGATGGTACATCTTGGCAATCTGCTTTTTGTTGATCATCATTGAAAACGTGATGATAACAATAAACAACCCCCAGACTTTGGCCAAATATAGTGAAAGTTCCATATTTTTTTAATAGTTCTTAATAATGGTTTCGACTTACCTTTATTATACTAGATTTTTTTATATTCCTAGTCCGTTGGGCTGCTGCAACTAAAAAACACCCGGAGGTGTTTTTTAGTTTCGTTATGCTACCTTGCTGACGTTTGTTGCATTTGGTCCTTTGTCGCTTTGACCAATTTCGAATGATACTCTGTCTCCCTCTCGTAGGTCGCTGTATTCCACTCCTTGAAGTTCGTTAGAGTGGAAAAATAGATCCTTCTCCCCTCCTTCGTACTTGATGAAGCCAAATCCTTTGTCGGTAAGACGAGCGATTGTTCCTTCTGTCATGTTCGTTAAATTATGTTGTTGAATATCAAGGCAAATACTATGTATAAAAACGACTACCTTTTAATCGCAGCTTCACGCTTGAGACATAATCATAGCACATTGTAGCTAAATGTCAATGAGGCCCTACATTTCCTTTGCCGGCGGGGGTGTTTTGGGCTGCGGACTGAAACCAGCTTATAATCTGAGCAACTTTAAAGTCATTGCGTTGGCGACAACAATTACAGTTGATAGGCTCATGACCAAAGCGCCAATCTCAGGGCGAAGGAAAAATCCCCAATAGGCAAACACTCCAGCGGCGGCTGGAATGGCAACAATGTTGTATCCCAAAGCCCAGATCAAGTTTTGGATCATCTTCCGATAAACCTTCTTTGAGAGTACAACGAGTCTGTATAGGTCGACTGGGTTGCTTCGAGTTAAAACTACATCTCCAGCTTCCACCGCTACGTCTGTTCCTGCACCGATTGCTACTCCTGCGTCAGATTGGGTAAGGGCGGGGGCGTCGTTTACCCCATCGCCGACCATTAAAACCACATTGCCCTCATCTTGAAGCTTTTTGATGTGCTTATACTTATCTTCTGGAAGTACTCCCGCAAAATATGTATCAATTTTTAGCTTACCTGCTACGATTTTTGCCACAGCTTCATTGTCGCCAGTTAGTATCGCGACTTTAACGCCAAGTTTATGGAGGCTATCAATAGCCTGATGGGCCTCTTTCTTTACTTTGTCTGAGAGTTTTATAAGTCCCAAAAGCTCATTTTGAGACGCTAGAAATACAGTGGTTGATCCATCGGAAACTTTTTCTGGGTAAAGGCCCCTCTCCTGCATAAGTGCTTCGTTTCCTAAAAAGTATTCCTGCTCGCCGATCTCTGCTTTTACACCTTTGCCCGCAATGTTTTGGAAATTGCTTATAGTTTTGAGCTCTAAATTCTTCTGTTTTGCATGGTTAAAGATGGACTGGGCAATAACATGAGAAGAGTGACTGTCTATTGCAGCAGATAAGGAAAGAATTTCATCTTCGCTGAGCTGGGAAATGCTCTTAACTTCACTTACGCCAAAACTTCCATCAGTTAGAGTACCAGTTTTATCAAAGACGACATAGTCTGCTTTCCTGATTATTTCTATTTTTGATAGATCCTTTAAGAAGATGCCATTTTTTACCGCAAGAGAGGTCGTGATGGTGGTGACTGTTGGAATGGCAAGGCCTAGAGCATGTGGGCAAGCGATAACTAAAACAGTTATCGCGAGAGTTGCGGCAAAGACAAATGGCTCCCCTACGATCAAAGTCCAGACCCCTAACGTGATAAGTGCAGAAATTCCTGCGGTAAAAGTTAAAATAGCGGCGGCTTTGTCGGCGATTCTCTGTGATTTTGGTTTTGTTTCTTGGGCCTTGGCAATGAGTTTTTGAATTTTCCCAATAGTTGAGTGCTCCCCTACTCTAGTTAGTTTTATGGTTAGAGAGCCATCAAGGCAAATCGCTCCAGCGATCGCGTCGCCACCTTTAGATTTTTTGATTGGCTTACTCTCTCCGCTTATTAATGCTTCGTTTACATTTGCAGAGCCAGACACAACAATACCATCGGCGGGGATTTTTTCTCCTGGTTTTACTAAAACTGTATCCCCTTCTTTGAGAGTTTCTATGTCGACATCCTCTTCCTTATCGTCAACTTGTTTGTGGGCTTTTTTTGGTAATAATTTAGCTACTTCTTGCAGGGCGGTGCCAGCGGCGGCACTAGATTTTGCTTCGAGATAGTGGCCAAATAATAAAACCCAAATTAGTGTTGAGATTTCGAGATAAAATTCAACTTCTATGCTTGGAATAAAGGTTGAGACAACCGAGAATAGGTAACCAGCCCCAACCGCCAAGGAAACTAGGGTCATCATTCCGTATTTGCGTGTTTTTATTTCATGGCTTGCGTGTTTAAAGAAGACTAGACTGAAGTAGAAAATAACTGTGGCAAGGCCAAGTTGAACCCACTTTCCAAACACCAAAGCACCGATGCCAAAAATGCCTGCGATAAAGTCGTTGGTGAGCGCTAGCGGAATTAGAAGAAAAGTAACTATCCAAAAACGGCGTAAAAAATCACCAGCGCTGCCATGGCTCATTATAGAGCTTGTGTGGTGGTTGTGATTTTGGGAATGCATGGGCTAGTTCTTCACTACGTTTCCACGAAAATGTATGGTTAACTCTGGGCTGGCGGTGGAGTTGGTCTCAAGAATAAGCTCTCGAGTGATTGGGCCAGTGCCTTCTGGGCCGTGGGCGAGGGGGTCGAAAATGGCAGTAAGGGTTTCTTGGCCACCAGCGGGGATGATTGCCTCCTCACCAGAGCTACCGTGCATTCCAAACTTATATCCATTAATCTCTCCTTCTGTGCACATGCAACTGGTATAGGCGGAGGTGATCGCTACGTCTTGCGTGCCTCGATTTTCGATTATGTAGTCCGTGCTAACTTTTCCCCCAAAGATGTCTATATCTCCAAAATCAAATGAATCGCTTTGCGCTACTAATTGGGAGTCGCTGGTAGACGCCACGGCGGAATTGTCTTTGTTTTGAGTAATGCTGATTACGAGGACTAGCAAGATTATTATTGCGACGGCCCAAATTATTATTTTTTTCATGTTTTTATATATTAATTTTTATTCTCCTTCTAATATATCGACTTGAATTGAGATCTCGGCCTCGGGTGTATCTGAATCATTACTTGGGATAAAAACTGTTCGTTTAAATACACCAGCTGGTTCATCGTGAAAGTTTGGATCAAAGACAACTGTTAGTACGGCACTTTCTCCAGCTTTAATTGAGCTGGAAGAAATAGTGGCGGAAGTGCAACTACAGCTTGTTGTTAGCTGACCAATTTCTAAAACTTCTGAACCGGTATTTTTGACAGTGAATTCGTGCTCGACAGTACCTCCGAATTGATGGATTTGGCCGAAATCATAAGATTTTTTCTCAATAGATATATCGGGACCCGTTGCCTGATCCTTGCCTTCTAACGTTTGGGGGGTATACTCCCCACTCTCGGTAAAGGGATACTCGTCTTCTTGCCAGTGGATCATCCCTCCAGCAACGCTTTTAACGTTTGTGTATCCAAGGGAACTTAAAATGTTGTAGGCCGTCTGGCTCCTTGATCCACTGCGACAATAGACATAGATTTCTTTGTCTTTGGCGTCTTGGCCAAGTCCCATCTCATCTAGAGTGCTTTGAGCTAGCTCTTGGACCGGGAGGAGTAAGGCATTTTCTAGGTGAACTTCTGCGTACTCCTCTTCTGTCCTAACATCGAGAAGAATAATATCTTCTTTGTCTTTAATTTTATCCACTAAATCTCCGGGATAAATCTCATAAGCCTCCACTGCATCATCGTCGTGGTGTCCATCTTCGCCAATGTGCATTTCATCTTCATCCATATGCTCTGTGCTACTTGGTCTCTGCATATAAAAGAATCCCCCCAAGATTAGGGCTGCGGCAATAATTAGTAGGATTAGGTTTTTTTGTTTCATTCGATTAATCTTTACTGGCTAGTTTATAAACTGCAATGATCTCCTTGACCGCCTTGGCGTGTTTACCACTCTTCATTTGGTGAATAACGTGGGTAGATAGGTGGTTTTTAAGCATTAAATTCTCCACTGCAGAAAGTGCTT
>PFBB01000031.1:0-1976 GCA_002773475.1 Candidatus Harrisonbacteria bacterium CG10_big_fil_rev_8_21_14_0_10_44_23 | reverse complement strand
TTGACCCTCAATTCGTTTAAGCCGATTCAGAACTTGTTTTTTGATATCCTTATCCATATGAAATAAGCATATACCCCTAGGGGGTATATGTCAATTTGTTTGGCGGTGGATAGGCTAATGAACCCTAAATAATATATTTAAGGTTCATTTCGCGGGCAAATATGCTTTTTGATTTTTTTCTAGGCCCGCTATTAAATCCCCACCACTAATTGTGGTGACGGCTTTGGCTCTGGGTTATTTTTAGATCTTTGCCACTGTTAGCTCTGAAAACCAGGGTTGCCCCCATCGTTAAGCTATGAAGGGCTTCGCCAGTCTTTGATTTGCAGACCGCCCTTGATGCGCTTAACTACTACCTTTTGGCCCCGTTTCCACTTTAAGTCTCGAACGTAGCTAATTGGTAAATTTACCGAAATACCACTCTTGCCAGACTGGTTTAGTTTGCGCACATCCCGATTTTCTAATTTTCTTCTTGCCATATATTTTATTATAACAATAATCACTTATTAATAAGTGATTAATCAATGATTTTAGAATACGTCACAATACTTATATGAGAAGTGTTATTTCTACTCTTGTAGCCATTGTTTTGCTGGCTTTAGGGCTTTATTTTATCTACCCCGCCTCACGGCCACCGCTTGCAACAATTGAGAAAAGTAGTCCACCAGTTAAAACGCAATCGGCAGAGAAAATCCTGCCTATAGTTGATTTACTTACCGCTGAGCCAGAGCAAGGCGAAGCACTGATTGCTCGCTTTAGCCAAGAGCCTAAAGAAGTTTTGCTTGATGGTGAGGTGGTTAGAGATTTTGCTTATGGTGGTGAGTGGCGGGTAGTGTTTCCTCTTAGTCTTTCGGCGCGGGTTGGCGAGCACAGCTTGGTAGTTAATTTTGGAGAAAAGAGGATTGAGAAAGTTTTCCAAGTTTTAGAAAAAGACCGCCAGATAATTACCTTGGTGGTGCCGAAAAAGCTAAAGCAAACTCCTAGCCAGCTAACAAAAAGCCTCTCTAAAACCAACGCCTCAATTGCCGATGTTGTGGCAGAGGTGAGCGAGCAAGCTTATTTTCGCCAGCCTTTTGCGTTGCCGGTGTCAGAGAAAGCGATAATTTCCAGCCCTTTTGGGGAAACGCGTAAAACTGTTGCCGCCGATCCAAGCCAGAGTAGCGACGAGCAAGATATTGTGCATTTGGGAGTGGACTTTGATGTAGAAGAAGGAACAGAAATAAGGGCAATTAATGCCGGCGTGGTAGCGGCTTCGTATGTAGACCCGGTTTATGGCCAGTCAGTAATTGTTGATCATGGGCAGGGAATTTTTTCCCTGTATTTGCATTTAAGTGAGCGGCGAATTAGCGAAGGTGAGCAGGTGGAGAAAGGTCAACTAGTCGGCCTGGCGGGGCAGACGGGATTGTCGTCGGCTCCACATCTGCATCTTTCGATAAAAATAAATGGCCAGTCAGTAGACCCGCTGGCCTTTATAGAAGGTTTTAGATAAAGATATTTTAATACATTTCTACTCCGAAGATTGGATCATTGTTTTCCTCTAGGTATTCTAGCCACCCCAGCGTGAACTTCCCTGTGACAGTTTGCACAAATGAGCACGCATTTTTCAATCTCCTTCTTGATCTTTTCCCACGACCTAGTCAAACCCTTTGTAGATAAGGAAAATTCTTTGGTCCTTGGATCAACGTGGTGAAGGTCTAATGCATCAGGACATTTTTTATAACCACAAATCATGCATTTACCCCCTTTGTGGTCTCGGGCCATCTGCCTAAGTTTCTTGCGGCGCTTTTTAACCGCCTCTCTCAAATACGCCGCCCTATCGGCGTATGTTCTTGTTTCCTTTCTCTTTTTTTGTGGCATATATGTTTAAGTATACCACGAGTGGCTCCGCCTCTCTCAAATACGCCGCCCTATCGGCGTATGTTCTTGTTTCCTTTCTCTTTTTTTGTGGCATATATGTTTAAGTATACCACGAGTGGCTC
>PFBB01000030.1:3130-6077 GCA_002773475.1 Candidatus Harrisonbacteria bacterium CG10_big_fil_rev_8_21_14_0_10_44_23 | reverse complement strand
TGTAGGGCGAGCATCGCCGAAATCAGGCGGTCGTCTTTCTGGCCGGTCTCCGCGCCCATGCCGTGCCGGCCGGCTCCGTCCGTATGGACAAATGTGAGCATCTGGCCAACGATAGCCGCGGACGACATGCCGATATCTTCTTCCCGCAGGGCCTCTTTGAATTCGTCCACCATGAGCGGCTTGGTCACTTTTGTCGTTTTCCATCCCAATCTGCGAGTCCACTGTTTTGACACTTGATCGTAGTATCTTTGCCGGAATATATATGGATATTCCAATTTCTGCAGCTCGTTCAAGACCGCAATGCCGTGTCCGTTCACTTCTGGCACAATAAGGGCGTTGTTGAAGTACTGAGCCGCTTTCACCATTTTTTTAGCAAACAAATCAGGCGGTAGAGTATTGCTTGCAAAATGAGCCACCTCTCGGCCAGTCATCTTGTCTATGATCGTAAATGCCGAATCATCCCGACCAGCACCCTCGGATGGATCGCCACCCAAGCTGTAGTAATGATCGCTCTTCATATGCTCGTAAACCTGAACATCGCCATCAAGCTTGTCTATCGGCTCTCTGATATATTTTCTCTGGGATTCAATGTGCAGCTTGGGAATAACCGTATTCGCCGAGGCGACGAACGCTTCTTCAATAGTGATCGGATATTCTTGCTTGAACTTGTCGGTATCTCCACCACATTTATTTTTAATCGCCCAGCGCCGCCAGTTCAGTTGTTCAAGCGTCAGGTTGAAGTTTTTCCGAATGTCTTTTTCGTAAGCGTCCAGCGTCTCGGCAAACTTTTTTGTTTCCTCTTCGCCGAAGAACGGCATCGAGTATTTAGGCATCAAAGACCACGGAAGGAATATCAGCTCATAATCGTTTTTCTTGGCGAGTGCGTCTTGCACCATGTTGTAAAAGTATTCTCCGTCGCCGCCAAATCCGTTCGCCGTTGACTCAAGTACCACCATAGTGTTCGGAAGGTCTGGTATCGCTTGCATCACAGAAAGCATCAAATCTTTTCCATTCTTCCAAAATGCCACTTCGGACCCATGAAAGTTATGGATCGTCAAACCACGACCTATTTTTATCTTGCCGGCTGTTGCGATAACCATTCTTGATCGCAATCCTGGTTTGCTATTCCTTTCCTTTTCGTCTGGGTTATCAAACACCAACTGTTTCTTGTTGTCGTATCTTTTCATTGGCTTTATCGCCTCTGGCATCATATCGTAGAAAAGTTTGGACATTTCAAATATCGCTTCGGTTGATTCTGGTTCGTGGGCGATGATGAGCGAATTGACATTCGGTTTCAAGGCCGTGTCTTGAAAGATCATCCCTTCAGTAAAAGTAGAAACGCCTTCTTGTCGGGCCTTCAAGATAATGATGCGGATGGGTTTGTTTTGCTTTCGAGTCACCTGTATTTTTTCATGCAACATCTTCTGAACATCATTGAGATTGAAGACAATGCGTCTTTGATCCTCTGTCTTAATGTGTAGGGCGTACTCCATAAACGCGCGGGGATTTTCTGCCCACTCCGCATAAAGCTCGTCACCTTTCTTTATGTTTGTTTTTGTAGTATCGGTGGGCATAATCCTCTATGGTTTCTTTGATCTCGACTTCTGTTCTCTGTTTTGCCTTACCCTCTTCTCTGTCCAGCAATTCTTTAATGGCACCGAGCTTTACGCTGTCGTTTTCGCTTGCCATTAAAGCCACAAGCATTTCGTTGGCGGTGCGAAAGTTTTCGCCTCTTATTCGGATGCCGGCTCTTTTAATATCCTCTATAATTTCTCGATTGATGTTATCCATTACATCCGCGTATTCGCGATACGGAACAACAAGCGTTCCGCCATCCCTGAACCAATGCTTTAGGGTGGTTTCATTGAATCCTTCTTTAACCGCACTTTTTCCAAATTCTTCATTCAGAATATCCGCAACATCCTCGTAGGTTTTGCCTTTATATTTCAGCTCCATCGCCCGTTTGTGGTGTCTTTTTAGTTGCTTTAATTTGGGCATGAAAAAGTGCGTTTAAGTGCGGTTTTAATTCCCAGCCAAAAAGTCGGCGCATATCAATTCCAACGCCCTTGATTTCGACACTTTCTCGGCTTTTATGAGCTTTTCAATGGCTCGGTTTATCACTTTGGCCTGCGGGCCGGTAACGCTGAATGTGATCAGGGCTATGGTTACCTTTTTGGAATTGATTTTCTCTTTCACCGATTCGACTTCCGCGCCCTTGGCATCGGCAAATTTAGTGACCTCTTTGACGAATGTTTTCATCTGTTCTTTTGGTTTTTCGTCAATAATAAAAGACAGCTCAACAAAATTTTCTTTAGTCATTTCGTCCTTAAGCTTCTGCAACTTTTTTGCAATATCTTCGTGAGCAACTTTTAGAGCATCTTTCAGGGCATCTTCTTCCGCGCCGTACACTTGAGCAATCTTTTTGATCGAGAATCCTTTCTCGGTCAGTTCGTAGACAAGCTTTCCAAGACGAAGTAAATCATCGTTGCCGTGGATATTATCCTGCAAGCTGAAGATTTTTGCCTCGTCATCGTTCATCGGCGCGATGTTCACTTCCACTTCCAAGAACTTCAACTCTTTCATGGCCAGCCAGCGGTGGTAACCGCCAATGATCTCGTAGCCGTCTTTAATCGGCCGAACCTGGATCGGCTGAGTTTGTCCGTGTTCTTGGATTGAGAGCTTAAGTGCTTCAAACTCTTTTTTATTCATGCCTCTCGGATTCCACGCATTCGGCCGGCATTTTTCTATCGGCACGAACTGCGATATTCGTTTTTCGGCTTTATTTTTTTTCATAGGGTGTAATAGGTTTATTTGAGCTCGAGGCCTCTGCGCATTTGCTCAATGTGTGCGAATATGGTGTTGCCAATCCTTTCCCAGAAAGCCATTTCGACCTCGAAGTTCGGGTGGTCTCCATTATGCTGACGGAGCATAATTCTCTCGTTTTCCA
>PFBB01000030.1:0-3106 GCA_002773475.1 Candidatus Harrisonbacteria bacterium CG10_big_fil_rev_8_21_14_0_10_44_23 | reverse complement strand
ATCGCTCCGTAGACTTCTTTTGTTGCTGATATTTTTCTGTTTTTGATGATCATGGTTATGGGTGTGATTCTGTGCCCGCTACTTCTCTGTGCCTCTCTGGCACATCGAGCTTCACATTTACTTTCGCCTGATTTTTTCGACCTACGATGTTGATCACGCTTCTGATCGCGGTGATGCTCTGGCCTTGCTTGCCAATGACAACACCGGCATCGCCTTCGCCGAGCTTAACCGTGAGAAGCACGCCCATCTCGTCCGTCGTCCGAGTGACGAGCACTTTTTCTGGCTGATTTACTATTGCTTTGAGTATTGTCTCCAATACTTCTTTATCTTGTGATTCCATAATTCGTTTGTTTGTTAATTGGTTAATTTTTCGACCCCTCGTTGTTTCTCTGTATCAGGTGTACTGGGTCGGCTTTTGCCAAAGAATCGCACACCGGGGCAACCAAGGGGCAAGGTTTTTGGTAAATTCGCTCAATTCTGGCATTAGAAGGGTATGTCGTCTGGACCCGGGGCTCCTTCGACCTGAGGGGCCGGCTTCGGTCTTTCCGACAGCACGATGTTATAATCGGGCTGTTTGTCCGCTTCTTTTTTATCGTTCTTGAAGACAGCAATGTTGATGTCTCCGCTTAAGTCCTGGATCACGCCGGACAAGTAAGTTCTCCCGTCCTGCGATTGCTTGATCCATAACGCTCCTATTTTTCTGCTCATAATGTTTTTTTGAATTAATTTTTACTTCGACCTTTTATTTTTCTCCGCGATCGTGATTCGCCGCGAGCTCGCGTCCTGTTTTTTCGTACTCCGCCCAGTATTCAGGCCACGCGGTCTTGATCTTTGCGAGGTTTTGCGGATCGGCGCGTCTTGCCGCCTCGGCAAGAGCTTTCACGAACGATCCGCCGTATTTCGCCATCGCTTCTATCGTCCAGTAATCTCGCGCGTCGTTTTCCAGCTGTTTTATTGATCCAGTGATAATGATTAAGGTCATATCGTTTTCTTGATTCGGTAATCGTAATCCCGGGACTCGACCAGCCGGCACATGCCAGCGACTCGGGAGGCAATTCTTTCCTCAAACCTCGCTTCCAATTCTTCGAGGTTGAGGTTTGAGGTGACAATGATCGGTTTCTGCTCTATCCATCGCTCATCAATGATTTGATACAGAATCTGGCGGACCCAGTCCGTCGTTTTTTCCGCGCCCAAGTCGTCAATGACGAGCAGCGGCACGGAGATGTATCGGTGTATCAATTCCGATTCATTTTCAGTTCGGTATTGCTCGTTGCTGTCAAAGGTTTTTCTGATCTCGGCAAGCAAGTCGACGATTCTGATAAACCTGACTTGAATCTGTTTTTGCTCAATGATGCTGCGGGTTATGGCGCAGGCGAGATGGGTTTTGCCGGAGCCGGCTTTGCCATAGAGCATGAGGCCGCTTGTCGTCTCACGGCCAAAGCTTTCAGCGTATTCTTTGGCGATCTCATACGCTTTGCCGGCAAGTTGAGAGTTGAAGTTTTCAAAAGTCATCTGCGTCAAAATCCCTCGCATAATGCCGGATCGAGCAAGAAAGTTTTCAGTGGTCATTTTTCGGTGCTCTTCCATTTCCCGTTTCTCTCTTTCCTCAGCTAGAATATCGCCGCAGGCACCGCAATGATCCTGCTGGCGCCAGCCAAGAAGAGGCACATTTTTGGGCGGCACGCTTGCGCCGCACCGCTTGCAGGCCGTCGGGGGCGGTGCCGGTTGATTTTCTCTGTCTTTAATTGTGGTTTCTATTTTTTCCATGTTTACGCTTTGGTTATTAAGTGATCGTATTTGCCCGACCTTTTTGGTTTTTGATCTGCGTCACGCTTTTCCCATGTTCTTACGGCGGCTTGCCAATCTTTCATCGGGTTTCGGCCAACCAGCCACCCTTTTGATTCGTAGAAATCAACAAATCGCTGAGGGTCAATGCCGTTTTTTCGTTCTTCGCAATATGCCCTTACCTCATTCACCGTTGGTTTTTGGAAGCGTTCTCTCTCTTTACTTCTTTTACCTTCTTTACTTTCTTCTACTTCATTACTCGTGTTTCCTTGCTGTTTCCTCGCTGTTTCTTTTGCGTTTCTTTGCCGTTTCTTTTCTTCATCAATGGGCTGGTATTTTTCGTAGTTCATTATGTAAATCCGCAGAAGGTCGCTGTTTCTTTTTTCGATCATTTTGTCGTTCTGAAGGTCATCCAAAAACTTGCTCACTTTTTTAGTCGACCACCCCCATTCTTTGGCAAGTATTCGCAGCGATGTCACCAGCTCTCCACGATGAAGCACAAAAACGCGGTTCATAAAAAATACCGATTCGCCGCCGTCTTTATAGGTCGCGCGGCTTATGAGGTCGATCCACGCCTGTCCTCGGGCGAAGGGCTTGTCATCCCACACCCAGTTCGACTCAACCTGTCTCCAAATTTTGAACCAGCCTTGACTCATGGTTTTTTAATATTGTAAATATGACTCTTTAAACGAATCGTCTATTTCTTTTTTCTCTGGATGACTCTCGTAGAAATCCCGCAAAGATTTTTTCAGGGCCTCTGGTTTCCGTTTGACTTTCAAGATACGCAACACTTCGGCCGCATCCTCAACGGTCAAATCAAAATGTCCGTTCCCGAACATGCGGATTTGGCATTCGTATAAAATTTTTGCTTTTTCCAAATCGTTCATAGTTTTTTTGCTTGTTTTTCCAAATATTTTTTGAACCTTTGCGTAATATCTATGGTCTGGTGATAGCTAAGCTCGGATCGGGACCGCTTGATGTAGCCCCACTCGATGAGCTTGTCTCTCATGCGTTTGTGAGCCGCTTTTCGATCAACGCCAAAAACGGCCTGGATTTGCGGAAGCACAATGCCGCACAAGAATCGGTATTGCTCAGCGGTGGTCGGTTGTCTATATTCAGTTGTTGTGTTTGCGTATGTCATATGGCTTCTTTCCCCCGAACGAAGAAGTCCTGGTTTGGACTTCTTCTCGGCCACTCATCAGCCGGCCCTACTTTTGGATCACGCAACTGCGGCGATCCGTAGGGCAGGCTGTCAGTTGCCGATTACCCGATTCCGTATCTGCAACCTCTGCCATTTCCTAAATCCCAATATCCGCAATTA
>PFBB01000035.1 GCA_002773475.1 Candidatus Harrisonbacteria bacterium CG10_big_fil_rev_8_21_14_0_10_44_23 | reverse complement strand
GAACCCTAGCAACATTTACACTCAAGACGGCTTAAGATGAGCTTATTAAAGACTAAAATTCCACTTTGGGCAGTAGTGATAATTTTATGGCTAGCCGGCGCCGCTTTTATTTTTGTGTTCACTTTTTACCAAACCAAGATATACAACTATCAGCTCCTTTTGCCCAATGAACAGATGCAGATTGCTGAATTTAATTACGGCGCTTGGCCCGCTCTGTCTCAAAGAAGTTTTTTCGAAAAAGTAAAAGAGAAATTTATTCTCGAAAGCACCAATTTTATTGAAGCCGACTTATCTCAGATGAAGATTCGTTACTACCAAGACGGACAAGTTTTAAAAGAGGGCGACATACTAAGCAAAGGAAAGGAAGGGTCTTGGTGGGAGACTCCCGCCGGGTTATATAAAGTTGAGTTTAAAAAACCAACGCACTTTTCTAGTTTTGGGCAGGTCTATCAACCTTGGTCTATGGCCTTTCAAGGAAACTTCTTTATTCATGGATGGCCTCATTATCCTAACGGGGATCCAGTTGCTCGGGGCTATTCTGGCGGGTGCATTCGGCTTTCAAATGAAGACGCAAAATCAATTTATAACGAGGTAGAAGTCGGGACCCCAGTTTTAGTGTACGAAGAAGACTTTAAGGTCCAACCCAGTAATTACCAGATGCATATCTCTGGGCTCAGCGCCAGTCATTATTTAGCCGCTGATCTCGACTCCAACTTTGTTTTCCTTCAAAAGTCCGCCGATGAAAAAGTTGCCATCGCTTCAATCACAAAGTTTATGACCGCGCTAATTACCGCCGAGTTTATCAACCTCGATCACGAAATCACCATTTCTCAAGACATGGTGGTAGAAACCTCCTTACCCCGCCTAATAGCGGGTGAGAGAGTAAGCGCCTATCAGCTCCTCTTCCCTCTCTTGCTCGAATCTTCTAACGAAGCGGCCTATGCCCTAGCCGAATTTAAGGGGCTAGATACTTTCGTTGCCCTGATGAATAGAAAAGCAACCGCCCTCGGTCTTGAGATTGCGCATTTTTCTGATCCCGCCGGAATCTCTGCCGACAATCAAGCTAGCCTAAAAGACCTTTTTTACCTTTTGCGTTATTTAAAAAACAATCGAAGCTTTATTCTCAACATTTCTAGCGGGCAATTAACCAATAGTATTTATGGCGCTCCCGAGTTTGCCAATCTTAAAAACTTTAATGAAATTGACGGCCTGGACGGATTTATCGGAGGGAAGACAGGAAAAAGTACCAGCGCCAAGGAGACCTTTGCCGCTATCTACCAAATTCCTATCGGCACCGAAGCTCACCCAATTGCAATTATCGTGACAGGGTCGGATAATGCACATGAAGACACTCGCATCCTCTACGACTGGATAAAAAACAATTACAGCAATAAAGTAATAGAGGAGCCACAATCTTTATTACTCGAAAACAATGCAGACTTACAGCGTTAATATAGAAAACTTTCAGGGGCCACTCGGCAAACTCCTCGAACTAATCGAGCAAAGGGAGGTTGACGTCTCTACTATCGGCCTAGCTTTGGTCACCGAAGATTTTCTCGAATACGTCAAAAAAAATGAGGAAAGTATTGCCCCAGCTTTTTTAGCCGACTTTATTTCCATCGCCTCAAAGTTAATGCTGCTTAAGTCAAAGCAACTATTGCCATCTTTGGAGCTATCTCAAGAAGAGGAAGCCGATATCCACGACTTAGAAAAACGACTTGAGCTTTATCGAAAATTTTCTTCTCGCCGACCAAAAGGGGAGGTCAATGCTTCGGCCTATCTTGAGCAGTTTTGGCAAAGCCAACAGCAGAGCTTTTCTCGGCCACTTTTGCTTGGGCTGGGATCACAGCGAGTATTTTTCCCCTCAAAGCAGATTAAAGCTACAAATTTTGCTCAATGTGTTTCCCGTCTACTGAAGACCGAGCAAGAACACAAGGCCCCACAATACCGAGTCGTTATCAGCACCATCAGTCTTCAGGATAAAATGCGCCAAATCCAAGAAAGGATTACTTCTGCCCTTAATCACAGCTTTCACAAACTCACCAGTGATCAGCCCCGCCACGAAGTAGTTGTCTCCTTCCTTGCCGTCCTCCATCTATTTGCCAACCACATGGTCGACCTAACCCAAGAAGAACAATTTGGCGAAATAGGAATTAAGTCTAATAATGAAACTTATGAATAAAGAAAAAGTTGCTCAACTTGAAGCCCTGCTTTTTAACTACGGCGAAGCTCTGAGCTTGAGCCGAATCGAAAAAATTTTAAAACTAAAAAAAGGCGAAGCAGAGGATTTGGTCCAATCGCTACAAGTCTCTTTAGAAGAAAGGGGATCGGGGCTTAGTTTGATAATAGACAAAGATAAGGCGCAAATGGTGACGCATCCTGATTGCGCCCCTATTTTAGAACAAATTGTCAAAGCCGAACTCAAAGAAGATCTCAGTCCTGCCGCCCTTGAGACTTTGGCAATTATCACCTACACCGCCCCAATACCACGATCTCAAATCGACTATGTTAGGGGAGTTAACTCCAGCTTTATCATCCGCAACCTTTTACTCCGAGGTCTAATCGATAGAGAAACCGACTCCGAGAGAAAAAACATCTATCTATACAGCCCAAGTTTTGAGCTTTATCAGCACCTTGGTATTAGCTCGTCAAAAGAGCTTCCAGAATATGAAAACTTCAGCCAGGCCCTAGAGAAGCTCCAGTCGGGCGAAGATATTCCATCCCTAGAAGGGCGGGAGGAAAACTGATATTATTCCAATAGCATATAGCGACCTAGTCTCCAGTAGACTAGCTACTAGTTAGCAGTTATAGAGGAATGGGAATTTTATTTGAACTTTAGAATTTAGACTTTAACATTTGATTTAAACTCCCCCCCCCATGATTCATACTTCATACTTCATATTTCTTTCCCAAAATGAATGAGTTTCACAAACATAGTTTTATTTTTTCTATTCTGTTTCTCGCCGTAGCGATATTTTTTTACGTCAGCCAAAGTGCCCCCTTGGTCAAATCTCCAAAGGAGCAATATAACGTCGCCGGGGCTAGTGTTGCCGCCCCAGTCGAGATCGGTTCACCCACCCTTGCCGACATTGCCGCAAGGAAAAACACCGAGGCAGTTCACAACATAGATATAAAAACTAATGTTCTCAAGGACAACTCCCAAGCCGGCGGCGACTCAAGTATCCAAGACCAAAATCAGACCAACTTAGGGACAGACAGCAGTAATTCAATTCAAGCTGCCTCCTATCTAGTAAAAGAACTGGGCGAAAGAGACTCCAACCAATTAGACAGTTATGCTAACAACCTCTGGCCAATTGCCTCGATTACAAAATTGATGACCGCCACCGTCGCCATCGAAGAGCTAGACCCAAATAAATTTATCATCATGAGCCCCAGCGCTATCGCCGCCGAAGGAATGGCTGGAGGAATGAGTGTCGGCGAGCGTTACACTCTAGCCGATTTATTAAAATCAATGATGATGGTCTCAAGCAATGACGCCTCCACCGCCGTATCCGAAGAACTGCCAAATGGGGAATTTATCCAAAAAATGAACGATAAGGCGAAAGACCTGGGAATGTTTGATACTAATTTTGTTGATCCAACTGGGCTTTCTTATTTAAACCAGTCCACCCCCGAAGATCTTGAGAGGCTTCTAATTTATATCCGCAGCTCTCATCCTGAGATTTTGGTAAAATCTCGGCTAAAAACAGATTTCATCATCGAGCAAAACAGCGGAGATCAAAGACAGCTTTTCTCTATCATTGAATTTGCCGGCCAACCCGACTTTCTTGGTGGAAAGACCGGTTATATTGAGGCCGCCGACGGAAACTTTGTTTCCCTCTTTAATTATCAAGGAAAAACCATTATGGTTTTAGTACTTGGCAGCAAAGATCGATTCTCTGATACGGAAAAGTTATTAGCAGAATATAAAAATCAGTTCAAAAATGATTAACTATGTCGTCCTCCAGGCGGTCCGAGTCCTTGGCCTCACCATGCTATCTTTTTTGCTGGCCTTTGGGCTAACCCCACTAGTTTTTCGTTTTATTAGTTCACTAAAATTTAAAAAGAACATCAAACCCGAAAAGGACGCGCCGATCTTTCACGAGCTCCACAAAGGGAAGGCGGGCACGCCCACTATGGGGGGGATTGTAATTTGGCTGACAGTTTTAGTTTTAGCGGTCTTAATCTTTTTCTTTTCCACCATCTTCGACGGTTTTTGGGGATATCTAAATTTTGTTAATCGAGCCGAAACCTACCTTCCTCTTGCCGCTCTTTTTGCGGCCGCTATTGTTGGGTTTATCGATGACCTAATGGGAGTTAGGAAAATTGGTCCTCGAGGGGGAGGACTTAAAATGCGCCACCGACTTGCCATCTACAGCATCTTTTCTCTAATCGGCGCTCTCTGGTTTTTCTACCGTCTAGACTGGGACCTATTTAATATTCCCTTTGTTGGCAACTTTCACCTCGGGCTCTGGTATGTTCCAGTTTTTGTATTTATCTTAGTCGCCAGCGCCTTCTCCGCCAACGAAGCCGATGGTTTAGACGGCTTGGCTGGTGGCATCATGCTCTTCACCTTCGCCGCCCTCACTGTCGTCGCCTTTTCCCTTGGGCGCTTTCACCTTGCCGCATTTAGTGGAGTGATCATCGGCGCCCTCATGGCCTTCCTCTGGTTTAACATCTATCCCGCCAAATTCTTTATGGGAGATACTGGCTCCATGTCTTTGGGTATCACTATTGGCGTGATAGCTATGCTTACCAACACCCCACTTTTGTTGATCTTTTTTGCTCCAATTTTTATCCTCGAGTCCTCTTCGGTAATCATCCAGGTGTTGAGCAAAAAGATTCGAAAAAAGAAAGTGTTTTTATCGGCGCCCATTCATCACCATTTTGAAGCATTGGGCTGGCACGAAACCCGAGTCACTATGCGCTTTTGGATAATCACGGTTATCTTTGCCTCTCTTGGCCTAGTGGTCTTTTTCCTTAATCAAATGTTTTAAGATGACTTATCGGATTATCAAGCAAATCATCTACGGAATCTTCTACCTACTTCTTTTAGTAGGAATCCTATTTGCAGTTTATCTTTACCTAATTCAGCCAGAGCCGACCTGTTTTGACCGAAGTCAAAATCAAGGAGAAGAGGGGGTTGATTGTGGCGGACCATGCGAAAGTTGTGCCATTCGTGAGCTAGATCCAATCCGCGTTCTCCCAGGAGTTTTGCTTTCCGTTCCCGGTGGTGGTTCCAGTTTTATTGTCCAATTCAGAAACTCCAACGCCACCCACGCCGCCAAAGAGTTTCTCTACACAATTAATTTCTACGGCTCCCAAGACGAGCTGATCAGCACGATCGAAGAGCAATCCTTTATTTATGCTGGCGAAGTAAAGTTTATCACTCACCCAAACCTAAAGATTAATCCCGACCGAATCAAGCGCAGCGAGGTGCTAATTTCAAACATTGATTGGGTCCTTCGGGATGAGTTTCCCAAGCCCGGCATCCAAGCTCGCCAAACCAAACTTGAAGTTTCAACCGCTAAAAGCGATCGCGATGAAGTTATCATCACCGGAGTTCTGAGCAACAATAATTCCTTCATTTTGCAGCAGGCTTCAATTCATGCCCGAGTTAGTGATAGGATTGGAGGGCTAGTAGCCGCCTCTAAGACGCTTCTTGAAGACATCCCAGCTTTCAGCGAAAAAGAGTTTTCGATAATTATGCCGATCTCTCCTGGGCTGGCCGACAACGAACTTCAATTCGATCTCTACCTAGAGCCGCTACAATAGCTCAACATCGATGCGCCAAGTAATTTTTCGACAAGACTGGTTATTAAATTCAGCAGCCTTCTTATTGATGGGTGCGGGGCTTTTATCTATCTACTCTGCCAACTCTAGCCTTTTCTTTCAGCAATTAATTTCTGTTGTCCTAGGTTTAATTTTGTTATTCGGCTTATCGGTTTTGAATTGGAAAGCCCTCAAGTCTTACCCCATGATTATCTTGGCAATTTATCTTGCCGCTTTAACTCTTTTGGTGCTCACCCTATTTTTTGCGCCCACTATCCGAGGGATCAAAGGCTGGATAGTTATTGGCACGCTACGTTTCCAAGTGGCAGAGTTTATGAAAGTTGCTTTAATTATTTTATTTTCTTACTTCTTTTCCTATCGGCACATTGGCATTGCCCGACTTACCAACATATTTAAATCATTTGTTTATCTAGCTATTCCATCTTTGTTGATCTTCCTTCAGCCCGACATGGGGTCGGTAATTGTTTTGGTCGCAATCTGGGCTGGTTTTCTGATGGTTAGTGGCATCAAGCTTAAACATTTCTTGACCGGAGTGGTCGTCGCTCTTTTAGCCCTATTGAT
This sequence comes from Candidatus Harrisonbacteria bacterium CG10_big_fil_rev_8_21_14_0_10_44_23, assembly GCA_002773475.1. Classification (GTDB taxonomy): domain Bacteria; phylum Patescibacteriota; class Minisyncoccia; order UBA6257; family 1-14-0-10-44-23; genus 1-14-0-10-44-23. The sequence goes on along the minus strand of PFBB01000035.1, from coordinate 9,270 downwards.
CGCCTGGTTCTTTGTTTTAGCCCCCTACCAGCAAGAACGCATTGTTGGCTTCTTTCAGCCAGACTACGACCCCCTTGGAGTAAACTACAGCACCATCCAAGCCAAGATCGCCATCGGTTCTGGCGGGCTGTTTGGACAGGGCTATGGGCGGGGGACGCAAACTCAGTTGGGTTTTTTACCAGAAGCGGCCACCGACTTTGTTTATGCATCCCTAATTGAAGAATGGGGCTTATTTGGTGGCGTGTTGGTGTTGGTTGCATTTCTTATTTTAATTTTACGAACTATCCATATTGGCCTTTTTAGCGAATCTAATTTCTATCGACTGCTTTGCCTCGGTAGCGCAATTTTATTTCTCACTCAATTCATTATTAACGTTGGCTCTGCGACGGGAATGCTTCCCGTTATCGGCCTAACGTTTCCCTTTCTTAGCTATGGAGGATCGAGCATTATCGTCAATTGTGTTCTTTTGGGAATGATTCAATCTGCTCGACGTTTTGCACATCAACCTCGATCTGCTATTCTCCACTCTGATATAATGTTTGAAAGCTAATTCATCTTATGAAAATTTTTCCTACTATTCTCTTAATTTCGGTAACTCTAATTATTCTCTGGTTTCCATACTACCTTTTTATGCTCGGTCCAGGACCGGCTCAGGAGCAAGTAGATGATTTTACCGCCACCTCCACTCTAGCTTTCTCGATCGCTAAAGGCACCGGATTGTCTCAGGTTGCCCAAAGCCTAGAGGATGAGGGACTAATAAAGTCATCTTCTATCTTTAAGCTTTATAATCTATTTACTGGCAACGCGCACCTACTTAAGCCAGGACTTTACGAAATTAATCTATCTTCTTCCACCCCAGAAATAGTTTCTATGTTTGTCGCCGGACCACCCAATCATGCTCGAGTAGTTATCCAAGAAGGCCTAACGGTCAACCAAATTGATGAACGCCTCAGCCAGTTGGGCATTATTAAGTCCGGACAACTAAGCTCCTTCCCAGTTTCCGATCTAGAGGCTGACTATGATTTTTTAATTGGGCAGCGCAGCTTTGAGGGCTATCTATTTCCAGACACCTACGATTTCTCTCTCAGTGCCGACCCCGAAGAAATCATAAGAAAATTTTTAGATGCGTTTGAAGAAAAGGCCCTGCCCCTGCTATCAGTTGGACAGGTCTCAATCTCTAAAATGCTAACCATCGCCTCAATGATTGAAAAAGAAGTCCCCGACTCACAGGAGCGAAAGATAGTCTCTGGCATAATTCAGAATCGGCTTCGAGAGGGGATGCGCCTTCAAATCGACGTCACTTCTATATATGCCAAGATCCATGGCCCTGCCTACGATACCTACAAAATATCTGGCTTACCTCCGGGACCAATTGCTAACCCCGGCCTAGATTCCATCGAGGCGGCAATGTTTCCAGAAAAAACAGATTACTTTTTCTATATCTCTCACCCAGAAACAAAAGAGACTATATTCTCCAAAACCCTCCTTGAACACCAGGAAAAAATTGATCAATTCCTCAAAAGATAGTTCTCTTTAAACAAAATTAATTGCCCCTGCTCGGCTAGCTAAATCGATGGCATAATCAGCGGTTGAGCTAGCCGAGCTGTAGCAGAGCCAAAGGGGCAAGCCCTGGCTCGCTACGGGGCAGGTATAATCGAGGATTTAAATTTCTTTTTAAAAAACGCAGATATAGATTAATTATATAATTTATTATATAATAAATTATATAATTAACTTATCTATCATCTTCACCCCAAATTTATATTTAAACTTTAGTATTTGACTCTAACTTTATAAACTTTCAACTCTCGCCTCCCGCCCCACTTTTAACTTTATAAACTTTTTAATTTTAACTCCTTATTATGCCCAGAAAAAAAATGAGCGAACGCAATGTTCGCAAATTAATGAAAACTGGTAACGGCTCCATTCTAGTCACCCTGCCAATAGAGTACATCCGAGACCTCGGCTGGAGGGAAAAGCAGAATGTAGTAGTCAAAAGGGTGAAGGGGGGACTCCTAATCAAAGACTGGAGAAGCCGCTAAGCCCATAAAGCCACAGCAGTCCATATTTGGAAGTCGGACTTCCGATGACCGCACTATGCCGCGGCATAGTGCCGAGGCCTCAGTATCTCAGCATTGTCTGCAATGTCTCCAGTATCGCCCCTTACAAGCTACAAGCTAAAAGCTTATCCTACCGTGAACCGTCGGGGCCCGCCCCGTAAGTTGCCCGAGCTTGCCTCTGCGGCAATCTTCTGGGGTTGACACTTTTAAACCTTTCTGCTACCTTGCAGAGATACACCGTTTAGTGTATTGCTAATGCTTCAAAAAGCGTTCATTTTTTAGAAAATCCAATAACAGTGAATAGGCCCAAAATCGCATGCTAGGGCTGTTTTCTATTGTTAAGAGACTCAAGCTCTTCTAAACCAGTTTGATTTCTCTCTATAATGAGACGTAATAGCAATATATAGGCTTACAAAACGGCAATTTTAAAACTCCTCCTTTTAAACACTTATACTCCTCACTATGCTCAAAAAAGCCAATGCCCTCTCCGTGTCTGCTGGTCTAGAGCCCAAAAACTTCTCCTCCCACTCTGGCATAGACATCGAACAACCAGACCTTGCCGAGATCCAGACCAACTCTTATCAATGGATCCTCAAGGACGGTTTGAGAGAATTGTTTGATGAGATTTCTCCTATTAAAGATTATGCCGGTAAAGACCTAGAACTCCACTTTGGCGAGTACTATTTTGATGAGCCAAAGTATGACGAAGAGTATTCAAAATTTAAGGGCCTCACCTACGAGGCTCCTCTTCGTGTTAATGTCCGGCTAGAAAATAAAAAGGCCAAGATTAAAAAAGAGCAAGAAGTTTACTTTGGCGACCTTCCATTAATGACCGATCGCGGCACTTTTATTATCAACGGAATTGAAAGAGTAGTAGTCAGTCAGCTAATTCGTTCTGCTGGAGTTTATTTCCGATTAAACATATTAAGAGGCAAGAAGCTTTTTGGCGCTCAAATTATCCCAAACCGAGGAGCTTGGCTAGAATTCGAAACTGACGCCGACAATAGCATCAGCGTAAAAATTGATCGCCGCCGAAAAGCTCCAGTAACCAGCTTGCTAAGAATTTTTGATCTAGACACTGACGCCGACATCCTCAAGGCATTTAAAGATTTGTCTGGGGAAGAAATGAAATACATCGAAAAAACTCTCAAAAAAGATACCGCCAAAACCAGAGAGGAGGCCTATATCGAAATCTACCGCCGTATTCGACCAGGAGACCTTGCTACCGCCGACAACGCAATGAGCTTGATCGATGGCATGTTCCGTCGCAATGATCGTTACGACCTTTCTCGTGTTGGCCGATTTAAAATGAATCAACGTCTCGGCCTAGACAACAAGAAGCAAAAAGATTTGCTTCTTAGCCAAAAAGACATTGTTACTATCATAAAAGAAATTATTCGTCTTAACCTCGACGCCGACGCTGAAGGCGATGATATTGACCACCTTGGAAACCGCCGAGTGCGAACCGCCGGAGAGCTTTTGCAAAACCGTCTCCGCATCGGGATGGCTCGACTTCGAAGAATCGTTCAAGACAGGATGTCTACCCTCGATCCTGATTTGCTTACTCCAGTTCAATTAGTTAATGCCCGACCAGTGATGTCTGTAGTTCGAGACTTTTTCTCTTCTTCTCAATTGTCTCAGTTTATGAACCAGATCAACCCGCTTTCTGAGATTGAGCACAAACGCCGAGTCTCTGCTATGGGCCCAGGAGGACTCACTAGAGAGCGAGCCGGATTTGAAGTTCGAGATGTTCACCGCTCTCACTACGGCCGAATTTGTCCAATTCAAACCCCAGAAGGTCCAAACATTGGTTTGGTAAACCACCTTGCTAACTACGCTCGATTAAATGAGCTAGGTTTTATCGAAACCCCTTACTTGGTAGTTAAAGACGGCAAAGTGACAAAAGAAATCAAATGGCTTGATGCCCTCGAGGAAGAAAAATATCGAATTGCTCATGGTGGGACACCTCTCACCTCCGACGGCAAAATTATCGAAAGCCGAGTTGGCGCCAGAATTAAAGGGGATCCAGCGGTTTGCTCTCGAGCAAAAGTTGACCTCATTGATGTTGCCCCAAGACAAGCAATTTCTGTTGCCACTTCATTAATTCCCTTCCTTGAGCACGACGACGCAAACCGAGCCCTGATGGGATCCAACATGCAACGACAAGCCGTGGTAGCAATTAAAGCCGACGCGCCCTACGTTGGCACTGGAATGGAGGAAAAAGCTGCTCACGACTCTGGCTATTTAATCACCGCTCCCGCCGATGGAGAGATAAAAGAAGTTGATGCTAGCCACATAATCTTTATTCAAAAAGGCAAAACCGGAAAAGGAGGGATGCACGAGTACAAGCTAGCCAAATTCAAGCGCTCCAACGAGTTCACTTCTATTTCTCAAAGAGCTCGAGTGGTCACCGGACAGAAAGTTAAGAAAGGAGACATCCTCGCTGATGGACCATCAATCGACAACGGAGTGCTCGCTCTAGGGCAAAACCTAAAAGTTGCTTTCATTTCCTGGGCTGGATCAAACTTTGAAGACGCCATCATCTTATCTGAGCGAGTGGTTCGAGAAGACCGCTTCAGCTCAATCCACATCGACGACTACGAGATCGACGTTCGCGACACCAAGCTTGGACCAGAGGTAACCACTCCAGATATTCCAAACGTTTCCGAAGACAAACTCCGCAACTTAGACGAAGAAGGCATCATTCGAATTGGCGCCGAAGTAAAATCCGGAGACATTTTAGTTGGTAAGATTTCACCAAAAGGTGAAAGCGAGCTAACCTCCGAAGAAAGATTGCTCCGAGCAATTTTTGGAGAGAAAGCCCGAGATGTCAAAGACACTAGTTTAACAATGCCTCATGGAAAGCGAGGCCGAATTGTTGGTATCAAAATATTCTCCCGAGAAAGAGGGGATAAACTCGATCCGGGAATTATCAAAAAGATTAAAGTTGAAGTTGCTACTCTGCGAAAAGTTCGCGTGGGAGACAAACTTGCTGGACGCCACGGAAACAAAGGTGTTATTAGCCGAATTCTTCCAGAGGAAGATATGCCTTACACCGAAGACGGTAACCCAGTAGACATCATCCTCAATCCTCTTGGTGTTGCTTCCCGTATGAACATCGGACAAATCATGGAAACCTCTCTTGGCTGGGCGGCCAAAACCCTTGGCTACCGAGCCCAAACCCCAGCTCTGTCTGGAGCCCAGTGGGAAGATATCCAAAAAGAATTAAGAGCAGCCGGTCTACCAGAGGACGGTAAAGCCGTTCTATTTGACGGCCGCACCGGAAAGCCATTTGATCAGAAGGTGACCGTTGGGATAATCTACATGCTAAAACTCAACCACTTGGTTGAAGACAAGATTCACATGCGATCCATTGGTCCTTACTCCCTTATTACTCAACAACCACTTGGTGGTAAAGCGCAGTCTGGAGGACAGCGTTTCGGAGAAATGGAAGTTTGGGCACTTGAAGGTCATGCCGTTCCGCACATTTTGCAGGAAGTTTTGACCATCAAGTCCGACGACGTTATGGGTCGGGCCGCCGCTTACGAGTCTATTATCCGCCAAGAACGAATCAAGAGTCCCTCAACTCCAGCCGCTTTCAATGTTTTAGTTAAAGAATTGAAAGCCCTAGGCCTTAATCTCGAATTACTCGGGCCAGATGGAGCAGTAATTGAATCTCGTGGACCTAAGAAAATTAAAGAATAGAATAAGTCACACAAAAATATGCAAAACAACAACAGAACGCAAAACCGACCAGCTGACTTCACTTCTATTCGACTTAAGTTAGCTTCCCCAGAAAACATAATGGCTTGGTCTTTTGGTGAGGTCATCAAACCAGAAACCATCAACTACCGAACTCAACGACCAGAAAAGGACGGGCTATTTTCCGAAAGAATTTTCGGCCCAACCAAAGACTGGGAATGTTATTGTGGGAAATATCGCCGCATCCGCTACAAAGGAGTAGTCTGCGACAAATGTGGAGTTGAGGTTACTCGCTCTGCCGTTCGTCGAGAAAGAATGGGCCACATCTCTCTAGCCGCTCCAGTCGCTCACATTTGGTTCTTCAAAAACATCCCCTCCAAACTAAGTTTACTTTTAAATGTTTCTCTACCTCGACTTGAAAAGGTTATCTATTACGCCGCCTACATTGTTACTGAGGTTGACGAAGCCAAGCGCAAAGAAGCTCTAGATCAGCTAAAGAGTGAATTTAAGAGCCGCAAGAAAACTATCGATTCTGAAAAAGACGTTGAAATAGAAGACTTAAAAGACGCTATGAGCGCCACCAAAAAAGAGATCGAGTCTCTTCAGGTTGCTCAAGTACTATCCGAACAGCAGTATCACGATCTATCTTCTCGATTTGGCAATGTTTTTCGAGCTGGTATTGGCGCTGAAGCAATTCGCCGAATTTTAGAAAACATTGATCTTGGGAAATTAGTTAAGGAGCTAGAGAAAGAAGCCGAGAGAGAAAAAGTTGACTCTGCTAAGCAGATTAAATTGCACAAGCGATTAAAGATGGTTAGCTCCATGCACAAAAACGGTATGCGTCCAGAATGGATAATCATGACCGTTTTACCGGTACTTCCTCCAGATCTTCGTCCGATGGTCGCCCTTGATGGTGGACGCTATGCCACCTCTGACTTAAACGATCTATATCGCCGCGTTATCAACCGAAACAACCGGCTCAAGAAGCTAATGGACCTCAAGGCTCCCGAAGTTATCGTTATCAACGAGAAGCGCATGCTTCAAGAAGCCGTTGACTCTCTAATCGACAACTCTGCTCGTTCTGGATCTCAACAAATGAGCGCCCAGCGCCGACCCCTAAGATCTTTGGCTGACATGCTCAAGGGAAAGCAGGGACGATTTAGACAAAACCTTCTCGGAAAGCGTGTCGACTATTCTGGCCGAAGCGTTATCGTTGTTGGTCCAGAGCTCAAACTATCCCAATGTGGATTGCCAAAGAAAATGGCTCTCGAGCTTTTCCGACCTTTCGTTATCGCCCAGATAATTGACCGAGCAATGGCGCACAACGTTAAAAACTCCAACAAATTAATCGAACAAGCCGGTCCAGAAATTTGGGAAATTTTAGAAGAAGTTATCAAGGACAGAAAAGTTTTGCTCAACCGTGCCCCAACTTTGCACCGCTTAGGTATCCAGGCATTTGAGCCAAAACTAGTTGAAGATCTAGCCATTCGACTCCACCCATTGGTCTGCTCTGCTTTTAACGCTGACTTCGATGGAGACCAGATGGCTGTCCACCTTCCACTGTCAGTCGAGGCTCAAAGGGAGGCCCGAGAAATTATGCTCTCCACCGCCAATCTATTAAAACCAGCCAGCGGTGACCCAATCGTATATCCATCCCAGGACATCGTGCTTGGTTGCTACTACTTAACCAGAATCAACAAAAAAGCTAGAGGTACTGGCAAGGCCTTCTCAACTCGTAATGAGGCTATTTTAGCCTATGAGTCTGACCTTATTGACGTCAACGCCTTAGTTAAAGTCTACAGTCGAGAATTTGGTTTGCTAGAGACATCTGTTGGTAGGATCCTATTTAACCAAACTCTTCCAAGTGACTTCGAATATGTTAACGACGAGCTATCCAAAAAGAAGCTATCCAAAATTGTCGCTCGCTTAATTCACGACTACGGCAACGGCGAAGCACCAAAATATCTAGATGCAATTAAAGATATCGGCTTCGAATACGCTACCCGCTCCGGCATCACTTGGGGTATGGACGACTTGATTGTTCCAAAGGAGAAAGGGGGCATTATGCAGGCCGCCGAAGAAGAAGTTGAAAAAGTTCGCGGTCAATACAACGAAGGTCTTCTAACCAACCAAGAACGTTATGCTCGCGTAGTTCAAATTTGGCACGATGCCAAAGCAAAGATTGCTGACTTAGTTCCAAAAGCTCTTCTTGAGGACGGGTCAGTTTTCTCTATCATCAACTCTGGAGCACGCGGTTCTTGGACTCAAGCCACTCAGGTTACCGGTCTAAAAGGACCAGTGCAAAACTCCCGAGGTGAAATTATCGAGCTTCCGATCAAGGCTTCCTTTAAAGAAGGTCTTGGACCACTTGAATACTTTATTTCCACTCATGGTGCTCGAAAAGGAACCACTGACACCGCACTTAAGACTGCTCACGCTGGTTACCTAACTCGAAGACTAGTAGACGTTTCTCAAGATCTCGTTATCCGAGAAGAAGATTGCGGTACCAAGAAAGGCATCGAGCTATTCCGCGAAGACAACAAAGACCTAGATCAAAGCTACGCCGATCGTTTATTTGGCCGCACCGCCCTTGAAGATATTAAGGATGGCCGAAAGACTTTAGTAAAAGCCAAGGAGATTATTGATCGACCAACTGCCGAAGCGATTGATAAATCTGAATTAGACGGCATCAAGGTTCGTTCGGCGCTCACCTGCAACACCTTCTATGGAGTTTGCAGCAAATGTTATGGATTCGACCTAGGACGCAACGCTCAAATCAAAATAGGTGAAGCCGTTGGTGTTATTGCCGCCCAGTCTATCGGTGAGCCAGGAACTCAGCTAACCATGAGAACCTTTCACATCGGTGGAGTTGCCGGAGCCGACATCACTCACGGTATTCCACGTGTTACTGAAATTTTTGAAGTCCGCCCACCAAAAGGACGTTCTTTCCTTGCTACAGAAAAGGGAGTTGTAACCGATATTCAAACTGAAGGGCTACTAAAGATAATTAGTGTCCGCCCAGAAGGAGGGGGCAAAAAAGTAAAAGTTAAAGAATATTCTATCCCACAAAACAGTGAGCTATTAATTAATGTTGGTGACGAGGTGGAAAAAGGACAACGCCTTTGCGAGGGAAACATTTATCTTAAAGACATCTTCGAAATAAATGGAGCCGAGGCAGTTCAGAGAGAAATTGTTCGAGGAGTCCAAGAGGTTTACAGCTCTGAGGGTGCCAGCATCAACGACAAACACATCGAAGTTATTGCCAAGCAGATGTTCTCCCGAGTCAAGGTTAAGGAATCTGGAGACAGCGAGCTAATCCCTGGAGAGATAATCGAAATGTCACGCTTTAAAGAAATTAACCGAGGGATAAAGAAAGCTGGGAAAATGCCGGCACGCGCAACTCAAATGCTGATGGGTATTACTAAAGTTGCCCTTTCAACGGAGAGCTTCCTATCCGCCGCCTCGTTCCAAGAGACCGCTAGAGTGCTTATCAATTCCGCACTAGGAG